>JBOFFB010000494.1:0-2198 GCA_051648385.1 Allobosea sp. | reverse complement strand
TCATGCTGGTTGTAGGCGCGGTGGACGAATTCGACGATCCCCGCGTCCGGCCGTGATTTCGATGGTCGCACGCTTGCGACTTCCGTCGTGCAGTGGATGGTGTCGCCCTCGAACAGCGGGGCAGGGAACTTCACATCGCTCATGCCCAGGTTGGCAATCGTGGTTCCGACCGTGGTGTCATTGACCGAAATGCCGATCATCAGACCCAGCGTGAACAGCGAGTTCATCAGCGGCTTGCCCCATTCCGTCTCCTTCGCGCAAAAGTCCGCATCGATGTGCAGCGGCTGCGGGTTGAGCGTCATGTTGGAGAACAGCATGTTATCCATCTGCGTCACGGTGCGGGTGAGGCGATGGCGAATGATTTCGCCGGGCTGAAAATCCTCCAGATAGCGCCCGCCGCGCCAGTGGCGCTCCATATCAGCCATGATCTGCATTCCCTGTGTTCGCAAGCGGCCTTCCTCGATGGCAGGCGACCGAGTTTAAGGCCGTGTTTACCATAACCGGTCACTCTGACGCTTGTCATCGCAGGAATCTCTGCGGCTGGCGTGAACTTCCTTCCAGAGTGCCTGATGTTCCTCTTCACCACGAAAAAGACCAGTGAAGCGCAGGTTCTGCCGCAGAAACCCCATGCGCAACCGCTGGCCGATGCGTCGAAGGCAACAGGCATCTCGTTCGACTACCTGGCCAAAACTGCCGAGCGCGAGTCAGGCTTCAATGCCACGGCCAAGGCTTCAACCTCGTCCGCGACGGGGCTCTTCCAGTTCATCGAGCAGACCTGGCTTGGCATGGTGAAAAGCGAAGGTGCCAAATTCGGGCTTGGACAGGAAGCGGCGGCGATTTCATCGGATGGCGGAAAGTTTGCTGTCACCGACCCGGCGATGCGGCAGAAAATCCTCGCTCTGCGCGAAGATCCGGCGGCCTCCGCCAAGATGGCTGGCGCTTTTGCCTCTCGCAACGGCCAGAGCCTCCAGCAGGCACTTGGTCGCTCGGCGACCGAGGGCGAGCTTTATGTGGCGCATTTTCTGGGTGCAGGCGGCGCGAAAGACCTGATCCAGCTGGCGCAATCCAATCCGGAGGCGAAAGCTGCCACGTTTTTCCGCGATGCCGCAGCTGCCAATCGGTCAATCTTCTTCGACAAGGCGGGCAAGGCTCGCAGCGCAGGCGAGGTCTACAGCAACCTGACAGGCTCGTTCAGCAGCAAGGGGCCGACCGTCGTGCAGGAAACGGCAGCCACGCGCGATACGGCGCACCAGATGTTCCGAGTGAAGGGCACGGGCCAGCCGATGCACGGCCTGTTCCGATCCGATGGCGAGCCGGTCGCGGGTGCGGTCAAGGACACATGGGCCAAGATGGGTCGGAGAAGCATGTTCAGCGATGACGGCGCGTCGCGCGTCGCCTTCTATCCGGCGGATACGGGCGTTGGGCGTACCATCGCCAGTGATGCCCGCCCGGCGGGGGGCAACTTCATCGAAACGGCGCGCCAGCCGACAAATGTTGCCTTGCCTCCGCGACGTCCAGCGTCAGCCGAACTGCTGCCAAATGCGTTGCCTGCGAATGCGATGCCCGCAAGGAAATCACCGCGTGCCGCAAAGCCCGCAAGCCAGCCGCTCGATCTCATGCGTTTTGTGAAAACGGGGTAGTGCCAATGATGATCCGCTCCTACCTCGCGTGGTCGCAGTCGGCGACCGCTGCCGACCGCATGGAAGCCGTGCTCGTGCTGGCAGATCTCTACCTCAACGGCGAGTTGTCGACTGAGGACCGCCGGGACGCAGAAGCGGCATTGCTCCTCGCTCTTGATGACCCCGCACCGATGGTCCGCCGCGCTCTGGCCCGACAGTTCGGCGGATCGGACAAGGCTCCGTTCGCATTGGTCAGTGCGTTGTCCCAGGATCTCCCCGACATTGCCCTGATCGTCCTGGCGAACTCGCCGGTGATCAAGGACCCGGCGCTGGTCGACGCCCTGGCACTTGGCGATCTTCAGACACAGATGGCAATCGCAAGCCGCACCGGTGTATCGGCGGGCGTCGCGGCAGCCATTGCCGAAGTCGGCGAGCCTGATGCGCTCTGCTGTCTCATTCGCAACGAGACTTCGGATATTCCAATGTTCAGTCTGGAGCGCATCGTCGAACGCCATGCCGACGACGGAGCGGTGCGGCAGGCGCTGCTGGAAGTTGGTGATCTGCCAGCCGAGATACGTG
>JBOFFB010000493.1:0-6027 GCA_051648385.1 Allobosea sp. | reverse complement strand
CGGGCAGCAAATCCCATCACGTCAATGGCGATTGCCAGCACACCCGCCGGCGAGCCGAGCCCGACCGCAATGACGAAGATCAGTGCCCACACAAGATCAGGCACGGTCCGGAACACCGCAATCAGCGAACGCGCGGCTGTGCGGATTGCGGGATGCGGCGAGATGCCCTCAGCCGCAAGAATGCCGAGTGGCACCGACAGAATGAGCCCGATGGCGCAACCTGCAACTGCCATCTGGAATGTCTGGAACAAGGCCGTGAGAATGCGGTCGAGGCGGCTGATGTCCGGCGGAAACATTCGGGAAAGGATATTGCCGATGTTCGGAAGGCCCCGCGCCAATTGCTCGGCGGATGGCCCTGTTGCGGTCAGTGACCAGATGATGAAGGCGGCGACGGTGAAGATCAGCGTGAATGTCACAGGATTGATGCGCTCAAAGCGCGGCGGCACGGTGCTGCGTGAAGGCATCGGCATCTCAATCATGATGAAAGAACCGGGTAAGTTCGCTCTCGGACACGATGTCCGACGGCTTGTCGAACGCGACCTTGCCACCGCCGAGGCCGACAACGCGGTCCGAGAAGCGGATGGCATGTTCCATCCGGTGCGAAACAAAAATCAATGTTGCATTCTGCTCGCCGGCCAACGCGGCCAGGGTCGCCATCACCTCTTCGCCCGACTTCGGATCGAGACTGGCATCGGGCTCATCGGCAATGACAAGCTCTGGCCGCTGCATCAGCATCCTTGCCACCGCAACACGCTGCGATTGCCCGCCTGACAATGTATCGACCCGCGCGAGTGCCTTGTCGGCAAGACCAACCCGGTCGAGGCAGTGCATGGCCTCTGCCCGGACTTCTCGGGGCGCAAACACCTGGGCCCACGTTCGTGGCCCACTCATCCGGCTCTGCACGCCATGGACCACATTGGTGAGAGCGCTGAGCCGCGTCGACAGATTATGTCGCTGAAAGACGAACCCCACCCGTGAGCGCAGGCGCTTCAAACCGCGAGCATCAAGACTGCCTACGCTCTCGCCAAGCAGCGTGATGTCGCCGCCACTGGGTTCGACCAACCGCACCAGCATCCTGATGAGCGTCGACTTGCCGGTACCATTGGCCCCGATGATGGAAACCTTGCTGCCATGCGCGATATCAAGATCCAGGCTCGACATCACCAGAGGGCCGTCAGCAAACCGTTTGCTTAGCCCTCTGACGGACGCAACGTGACCATGTGGGGCAGCCGGTGCAAGCGGCAGCTCCGGTGCGGTCCCTAGAAGAGTCGCAACGTTCACTGGCCGAAGTTCACTGGCCGATGAAGCGGGTGAACTCGTTGATGCCAACAGCGCGGTACATCTGACGGATCGGATCATAGTCGCGGTCAGCAACGTTCGGAAGGAATGTGCCGCCCGTCCAGCGGGCGTTTGACTCAACCTGCAACACAGCCTGAAGCAGCGGCCCGGCATGATCGATGAATGCCTTGCGCACCTGCGCCACCATCTCGGCCGAAACGCTTGGGGCTGCAATGATCAGGTCATCCGGCAGATCGCGCCCGCGCCCGATGACGCTGAGCTTGACGTCTGGCACTGCGCGGCGAATCTGCTGGATGTGGGTCAGGTTCATCCCGATGGCGGCCAAATCGCCACGGCGCAGCGCCTCGATCGCCACGTTGCGGCGCAGGAACAAGGCTTCGAAATCGCGACCATAGGCAAGGCTTGCATCCGTCAAGATCTGGGCTGGCCCGAGATGCTGTGACGTCGAGCCGATTTCACCAAACGAAATCTTCTTGCCCTTCAAATCAGCAAGCTGCTTGATCGGCCCTTCCGACAGAACGACGATCTGCGAAAAATAGTCAGGCCGCTGCCAGGTCACGATAGCCTGAACCGCTGGCATACGGGCCTTGAACACAACATACTCGGCCGGCCCGGTCAGCACCAGATCGACCTGGTTTGCATTCATGGCCTCAACTGCCGACGTCCGGCCCGATACCGGAAAAAGCGCGATCTCGACATTGGGCATGATCTTTTCGAAGGCTGCCTTGAAGGGGCCGAACTCGCGCTGAAGGTTCTCCGAGCCATCCACATCGGTCACGGCAAAACGCAGCCGCTGACGCGTCTGAGCGAGGGCAGGCATAGCGGCGGCGGCTGTCGCGATGACGGCGGAGGCAAGCAGGTCGCGGCGGTTCATGGAATGCTCCGAGTGTCCGGCAACAAGGACGTTGTTTTTTGGTTGAAACGTAACTGTTTGTTTCCATCTCGGCATGACGCACTGATGACATCTGCATGTCATGGCGATGTCATTGGCAACGTGCATGGGACCGCGCAGTGATCAGCAGCGGACGGCATTCATGAATATCGCAACCGGCAACTTCGCCCCCTCCGTCGCACAAACAGTTGGCGAGATTCGGCCGATTACGCTCGTCGGCGGTACCGTGCTGATCGATGGCGGCCTCGTCGAGACCGATCTGATGCTGACGGATGGTGTGATCAGTGCCATCGGCACGGGTGGCGGAGATGGTCTCAGGATCGACGCCCGCGGGCTGCATGTGCTGCCCGGGATCATCGACATTCATGGCGACGGCTTCGAGCGGCTTGTGCATCCACGTCCGGGTGTTGGCGTCGACCCGGTAGTCGCGCTGCTCGAGGCAGACCGGCAATTCGCTGCCAATGGCATTACCACGGCCTACCACTCTGTCACCTGGTCATGGGAAGGCGGAACACGCGGCGCGGGGCCGGCGCAGGACATCCTTGTAACCATCGAGCGCCTGAAGCCGCTTCTGGCAACAGACACAAGACTGCACCTGCGGCACGAGACGTTCAACCTCGATGCCGAGACCACCATCTTGCAATGGATCGAAGACGGTCGCATCGACTGCCTGGCCTTCAACGATCACATGGCGGGTACGATCACGCAGCGCCACCGACCGGACAAGATGGCGGGCATGATCTTGCGATCGGGTCTGAACGAAGCGGCGTTCAACGCGCTGATCGAAAAGGTCAACCTGCGCGCCGATGAAGTGCCCGCTTCTATCGTGAGGCTCGCCGCGGCGGCAAGCGCAAAGGGCCTGCCGATGCTTTCGCATGATGACATGTCACCTCAGATGCGCAGTTGGTATCGCTCTCTCGGATGCAGCATCGCCGAATTTCCCATCAACGAGCCGACAGCCCTCGCTGCCGCCGAAGCGGGCGACCCGATTGTCTTTGGTGCACCAAACATCATGCGCGGCGGCTCGCACACCGGCTGTCCGTCCGCAGCCGACATGGCCGCGCGGGACCTGTGCACGATCCTCGCCTCGGACTACTATTATGCGGCGTTGCCGTTGGCGCCTTTCCGTCTCGCCGAAAAGGAATTTTTGCCGCTGCCGAAAGCCTGGGCTCTTGTCTCAAGCGGTCCGGCGATGGCACTCGGACTTGGCGATCGGGGCCACCTGAAGGCTGGACTGCGGGCCGATGTAATCCTCGTCGAGGACCGCTCGCCCTCGCCCCCTCGGGTCGTTGCCACAATCGCAGGCGGCAGGTTGGTGCATCTTGGCGACGGGGATCGCATTCGAAGCAACAGTTGATGCTTTCTGTTGCATTTTCTTCACCCAAACGAATCGCAAGTGCCACAAATCCTCAACATGCCTGACATATGCCGCCGCTAGTTAGCTGGAGGCGGGGCAAGAGCCTGCGGCAAACGAGGGTCTTCCCATGGTAAAAAAACTTCTCAGCATCGCAGCGCTTGCGCTGGCAACTACCATAGGCGCGGCACAGGCACAGGCACCGCGCGTCAAGTTTGATTATTGGTATGGCCTGACTGGGCAGCTCGGCGAGATCATGGCTGAGCATTGCAAGCGCTTCAACGATTCGCAGACCAAGTTCGAAGCGGTTTGCGTCGGCCAGGGCGGTTATGACCGCGCTGAGCAGAACACCATCGCGGCTTTCCGTGCACGCCAGCACCCGACGATCGTGCAGATTTATGACGCCGGCACCGTCAACTTCATGCTGTCGCAGGCGACCTACAACGCCGTTCAGTTCGCCAAAGACTTCAACATGAAGATCGACTGGAACGACTATTTCCCGGGCATCCGGTCATACTACGCCACCTCGAAGGGTGAGATGTGGTCCTTCCCCTACAACTCCTCCACCGCTGTGATGTACTGGAACCGCGCCGAGTGGGCCAAGATCGGCCGCACCGAAGCACCGGCCACCTGGGAGCAGTATGAAAAGGACATGCGTGCCCTGAAAGCTGCTGGCAGCAGCTGCGGTTTGGGCTTTGACATGGACACCTGGCAGAACATGGAACAGCTTTCTGCCATCCACAATCAGCCAATCGCCAGCATGGGCAACGGCTACGATGGTCTCGGTGCCGAACTTGTCATCAACCAGGGCATCTTCCCTCGCCATGTCGCAAACCTGAAGAAGTGGCAGGATGAGGGCATGGCCCGCGTTCAGACTGCACAGACGGGCAAGACCATCGTGCAGGCTTTCGCAGATGGCACCTGTGCCTCGATGGTGTCGTCGATCGCCAATCACGGAGTTGTCGGCTCCACCGCCCGTGACGGGCTCGACTGGTCGGTCGCGATGATCCCGGTCTATGAGGGTTTCACTCGCCACAATTCGCTGGTCGGCGGCGCTTCGCTCTGGGTCATGGCCAACAAATCGAAGGAAGAATACGAGGCTGCTGCCGCTTTCCTCGACTTCGTGCTGACGCCAGCGGAAGTGAAGTGGATGCCGAACGTGACAGGCTATATCCCGATCACCGTGCCGGCCTTCAACCAGATGCGTGACGAAGGCTTCTACGCTCAGCCGAAATTCAAGGGCCGCGAAATTGCCATGCAGTCGTTGACCTTCACGCCACCGACTCAATTCACTCGCGGCATCCGCCTTGGAAACTTCACCTCGATCCGCTCGGAAGTGCGCTCGGAGCTGGAAGCCATCATGAACGGTCAGAAGACGGTGGAAGTCGGCCTCAACGACGCCGTGGCCCGTTCCAACCAGATCCTGCGCCGCTTCGAGCAGACCTTCCGCGGTCGCAACCTTCCCTGATCAAGTCGCCAACATTCATGACAGCCGGGCGAACCCTCGCCCGGCTGTCTGCCTTTTCTCGGGTGCGGCAGCTTTTGCCGCTTGGACTGAAGCATGACCGGCAAACGCGTCACTTTCTCGAATACCTGGCTGGCAGCGCTGCTGATCGCGCCTCAACTGCTTCTGGTGTTCACCTTTTTCTACTGGCCTGCGGGCGAAGCGCTCTACTGGTCCTTCACGCTCGAGCCTCCTTTTGGTGGCGAGAACCAGTGGGTCGGCTGGCAGAACTTCAAGACCGTGTTCGAAGACCCACTCTACTGGAACTCGGTGCGCATTTCGGTGATCTTCGCGCTTTCGTCCACCGCGCTCGCCATGGGTATCGCGCTCATCCTTGCGACGTTCGTTGATCGCCAATTGCCCGGATATCAGGCGTACCGCTTCATGTATTTCTGGCCCTACGCCGTCGCTGCACCTGCCGTCGGCCTTGCCTTCCGCTTCATCTTCGCGCCCGATGCTGGCTTCGTCTCGGCGCTCAACCAGTGGTATCCCGGCATCTGGAACCCGGCACGCGACGGCGTCGACGCCGTCATCCTGATCACGCTCGCCAATGCCTGGTCGATGGTGGCTTACAACTTCATCTTCTTTCTGGCCGGGCTGCAATCGATCCCGCGCACGTTGACCGAAGCTGCCGCCATGGATGGCTCGGGCGTTGTACGCCGCATGGCAGACATCCAGTTTCCGCTGCTGGCCCCGACCTTCTTTTTCCTCGTCGTGATCAACCTGACCGACAGCTTCGTCAACTCGTTCGGTATCGTCGACATCACCACAGGTGGCGGGCCTGCACGCGCCACGGACCTGATGGTCTACAAAATCTACTCCGACGGCTTCAAGGGCAAGGACTACTCGCTTGCCGCTGCCCAGTCGCTCGTCCTGATGCTGCTGGTGGTCAGCCTGACCTTCATCCAGTTCAGGTTCGTCGAACGCCGCGTTCACTACACCTGAGGCTGACATGGTCGAACGCACCCCCATCCTCAA
>JBOFFB010000492.1:0-3825 GCA_051648385.1 Allobosea sp. | reverse complement strand
GGGGTTCCGCCCAGCCTCGGCGATGGCCGCGTGAAATTCGCGGTTCGTGCTTATCATTGCCAATGGGTCGTGGTCGGCTACGGCAGCGGCAAACCTTTTCTGATGACCAGCAATGGTTTCCAGATCGTCGGGCTGCCAGTTCTGCGCGGCGAGGCGTGTGGTCACGCGGTACATCAAGGTGATTGCGTCGAAATAAGCGGGCAAATTTAGAAAATCGATGTTCGAGACCATTGTCGACCGGTTGGGCAACGTGTCGATCAAGCCTTCCGTGGCCAGCCGTGCCAGGGCCTCGCGGATCGGCGTGCGAGACAGTGAAAGGCGCTCAGCCAACTGGGCTTCGTCAATCGGGCTACCAGGCGGAAGGGTCAGATCAAGGATTTCTGTTCGCAACAGGTCGTAGGCTTTCTTGACCCCAAAGCCTCGCTTGCGCTCAGGTGCCGCAACAGCATTGTCGTCCATCGGGTGCTTCCTCAATTTCGATAGCATGGATAGGGGCCTGACGCTGGCAGATCAACTCTTCTCAAGCGTCTGACCCGACCGGCTGAAACGCCGGGCTATTGGCATCAGGTCATGCCGACAAGGTTGGCGGGAGGGCGAGTGGCACCACTAACCCGGTGAAACCTATCACGGTATACAAAACGTATATTTGTTACATTTTTTCTTGTGCCAACACCGGTCGCAGAACATAGTTTGAGCAGGATAACGGCCTGTCGAATCAACAACACTGATACCAACGGGAGAGTTACACATGAAAACATCCATCATTCTCGGCAGCTTGCTTGCAGCTACTTGCCTTGGAACAGCGGCATCCGCGGACAAGCTTGACGACATCATGGCTTCGGGGACGCTGCGCTGCGCGGTGGTCCTCGATTTTCCACCCATGGGCTCGCGTGATGCCGACAATAATCCCATCGGTTTCGATGTGGACTATTGCAACGACCTCGCCGCTGCCTTGGGCGTTACAGCCGAAATCGTTGAGACCCCCTTCCCCGACCGCATTCCGGCGCTGGTATCCGGTCGCGTCGATGTCGGTGTGGCCTCAACGTCCGATACGCTTGAACGTGCAAAGACCGTCGGCTTCACCATTCCCTACTTCGCATTCACCAACGTGGTCCTGACCCGCGAAGGCGCAGGTATCGAGAAGTTCGAGGACATGAGCGGCAAGACCGTCGGCTCGGTCAGCGGCACGTTCGAGGGCATCAAGCTTGAGGAAAACATCAAGGAATGGGGCGCGGGCGAGTTCCGGCCCTATCAAAGCCAGGCAGATGTGTTCCTCGCCCTGTCGCAGGGCCAGATCGACGCGACGGTCGTTACCTCGACCGTGGCTTCCGCGATCGTTGCAAGCGGCCAGTATGAGGGCCTTGTGATCAAGGGCGACGCGCCCTACCCGGTTGACTATGTCGGCCTGATCGCCCTGCGCCAGGAATACGGCATGCTGAACTACCTTGATCTGTTCATCAACCAGCAGGTCCGCTCTGGCCGCTATCAGGAGCTGTATGACAAGTGGGTCGGCGGCGCCGCGCCCAAGCTGACGATCGACAACGTGTACCGTTGACACGCCTCTGACGCCAAAACAGACGGGAGGGCGCACTGCCCTCCCGTCTTTCTTGGGCCCTTTTCTACAGGGACACGAGCATGTTCAGCTACACTTTCCAGTGGCGACAAGCCCTTCAGAAGCTTCCGCTTTTGCTGGATGGAGCGCTTGTGACATTGCAGATCGCGCTCATGTCGATGGCCATGGGCATCGCGTTCGCTGTCATTCTTGCGGTGGCCCGCAACTCCAGGTCGTGGTGGGCATACGCTCCGGCCACCGCCTGGGTCGAGGTCTCGCGCAACACCCCGGCGTTGTTTCAGATCTACATGGCGCATTTCGGGCTTGGCTCATTCGGCATCCACCTCAGCCCCTATGTGGCGCTGCTGGCGGGGATCACGTTCAACAATGCGGGCTACCTGGCCGAAACCTTTCGAGGCGCCCTGCGTGCCATTCCGGGTACTCAACTGCGCGCGGCCCGGTCACTTGGCATGCCGCATGTGCAAGCATTCCGCCTGATCATCCTGCCGCAAATGTTCCGCATCGCATTTCTGCCGACGACCAACCAGATGGTCTGGGCCATTCTGATGACATCGCTTGGTGTGACAGTGGGGATGAACACCGATCTTGCGGGCGTGACGCAAGACATCAACGTCCGCAGCTTCCGGACCTTCGAGATTTTCGCGATTGCGGCGGTGATCTACTACCTGATCGCCAAAGCCGTCACGCTTGGCGCACGCCTTCTGGCTGCGCGCCTGTTTCGGTATTGAGGGGTTGGGCAGCATGTTTGACACCGCTCTGACCCTGAGTGACCTTATGTTCCTGATCCAGGGCGCTGGGATGACCCTGGCCGTCACCTTCTTCGCGGTAACGGGCGGCACACTGCTCGGGCTGTTGTTCGGCGTGATCCGGGCGCATGTCAGCACCTGGGCCGCTTTGCCGCTGATCTTCGTCTTGGATGTGTTCCGGTCTGTCCCGCTGCTTATTCAACTGGTCCTAGCAAACGCTTTTCAGGCCATTGCAGGGCTGAACATGCCGCCTTTCGCGACTTCGTGCATCGTGCTGGCGCTTTACACGTCAGCCTATTGCACAGAAATCGTGAGGGGCGCGATTGACGCGGTGCCGGCGGTTACCCGGCGCGCTGCCCGGTCGCTTGGGCTGACATGGGGTCAGGACATGGCCTACGTTGTCTTCCCAATGGCTCTTCGGGTTGCCTTGCCAAGTTGGATCGGCCTGACGCTTGGCGTTATGAAAGACTCCGCCCTCGTGCTTTGGTTGGGATTGATCGAGTTGCTGCGATCCGGCCAGATCCTGGTCACGCGCCTTCAGGAACCAATGTTCATTCTGATTGTCGTTGGTGCCATCTACTTTCTTATGAGCTTCCCGATTGCCCGTCTGGGCGGTCACCTGGAAAAGAGGTTTCGCGAGAATGATTGAGATCAGGGATGTTCATAAGTCATTCGGTAGCCTTGAAGTTCTCAAGGGCGTCAACCTGAGCGTCGAGAAAGGCGAAGTGGTTTCCGTCGTTGGAAGCTCGGGGTCGGGTAAATCGACCTTGCTGACTTGCATTAACGGGCTGGAACAAATCAACTCGGGCTCGATCCTTGTGGATGGGGTTGAGGTTCACGCCAAGACCACCGACCTGAACAAGCTGCGCCGCAAGATCGGCATCGTGTTCCAGCAGTTCAACGCCTTTCCACATCTGACCGTGCTGGAAAATGTCATGCTCGCCCCGCGCAAGGTGTTGGGCATGACAAAGGCCGAGGCTGAAGAAATCGCCGCCAAGCAGTTGTCGCATGTGGGCCTGGCAGACAAGCTTTCGATCTATCCGGGCCGGCTGTCGGGTGGGCAGCAGCAGCGGATGGCAATTGCCCGCGCCTTGGCGATGTCGCCCGCCTACATGCTGTTTGACGAGGTGACCTCTGCGCTTGATCCGCAGCTTGTGGGTGAAGTTCTGGATACACTCAAGCTTCTTGCAAATGATGGCACGACGATGATCTGCGTCACGCACGAAATGAGCTTTGCCCGTGATGTTTCAGATCGGGTGGCGTTCTTTCATCAGGGCGTGCTGGCCGAGATTGCACCTCCGGATGAGTTCTTTACCGCGCCCAAACATCCGCAGACGAAGGAATTTCTATCTAACATTCGTTAGAAGGAAGCCCCCGCGCTGCTTCTCACAAGGTCGTCCTGGTTGATGGGGAATACCATGACTGACCGCTGTCGCTTTTCCCAAGGATATCAAGCGAAATGATCGGACAAGCCATCATACCGGGTTCAGCGTCCGGCGCTATTCT
>JBOFFB010000491.1:0-6916 GCA_051648385.1 Allobosea sp. | reverse complement strand
GTCGGATCGAGCCTGAGCAGCTGCATGCCATAGAGAATGCGGCGATGGACGGGCTTCAGGCCATCGCGCGCGTCGGGCAAGGCGCGGTGCATGATGGTCGAAAGCGCATAGGCGAGATAGCGCTCTTCCAGCGCCGACTTGAGGTCAATCGATTCAACGCCGTCCGGCAAGGGCGGCGTGTCAGGCTTGTCTGTGGACACGCGAACTCCGTTTGCGGTCATGACACCGCGCTGATTCTGTTCGCTGTATCTTACAGCGAATTTTAACCGTAAGCGCGGCGCATGAATCTTCCGTTAGGTCACTAGAACGCCTATGATATCAATGACATAAAATGTGACGGGAAGTTTCATGATCGGCCACAATCTCGCCACAAGTTAACGACTTTTAGGCAACACGGTTGTTTCCAACGCTCCGCCCCGGTATGGGTTGACGCGAACCGCGTCAGGCCTTCCGGCATTGGTGTTCTTCCCAAGTTTTTGTTCAAGGTCCGGATGTCGGCTCGTTTCTCCAAGCTCCTCGGCGCTTCTGCCCTTTCGCTATACGCGATCGTTGGCACCGCTCAGGCGTTTGAAGTGACCAATGCGGTCTGGGACCGGTACACGCTGGATACGGGCAAAACTGCGGGCTTGAGCCTGCGCGGCTACCGAATGCCGCAGTTCGCCCCGACGCTCACGCCGATTGTCGGTGTCAACTACGAGAATGCCCAAACTGCGAGTGCGGTTCGTGGTGCCTGGATGGAGGCAGCCCGCATCGGCCCCTTCGCGATAGGCCCCGTCATCACTGTCGAGCGGCATCTTGCATTGTCCAATCGCGCCACCTCAGTCAATTTCGAGACAGAACGCTCCACCCGCTTTGGTGGCTTCCTTGCTTTCACCTCCGAAGGGCAGGAGGTCGGACGCGTGGCCCTCACCACTGGCCGTACGGGCGGGTTCGATGTCCGCGCCACGCGCTCTTTCAAGCTCAATGACAATGTCACGCTGGATATCGGGCCGACGATCTCGCTCGGGTCGTTCGAGCGCTTTGGCTACGAACAGGCGGCGCGCAGCGTCAGTTCCGGCATCGGGTCGGGCAGCTACAATGCCGACCGTGCCCAGCTTGGTGCCTTCGGTCTGGCCACTGCGATCGAGACGCGCATCAGCGAGCGCACAGTGGCCCGCATGTTTGCGGACTATGCCCGCGTCGATGCCCAGCGCGGCCAGATCGGTGCAAACACGCTGCAAAACCGCGACCGCGTCGATTTCGGTTTCTCGCTGACAACCCAGATCGGGCGCTGAGCGCCGCTACTTCGCGGTGACGGCGATGAAGCTGGCACGTTCGGGCGGCACCTCGATCCCGCGTGGTTCATACACGTCGCGCGCCAGGAAATGTCCCGTCAGCGCGAATCCAGCGACGATTTCATCGGTGCTGATACGATCGCCCAGAAATCCGTCGCGTACGAAAGCCGGTAACGCAAGCAGCCGGTCGGCATAGGCCGTGCCGCCCTGCCGCGAGACGGCACGGCCTGATTTCGGCGAGACGTAGATGAGTTCCTGCGTCGCGCCGGTCACCGCACAGGCGTTGAGGTCGAGGCCGAAGCCAAGCTCGGCCAGCAGCGCGAGCTCGAAACGCACGATCAACGGCGCGGCGATCAGCGGCGCGTCCAGATGCTCAAGCACGACCAGCAGTGCCGCATAAATGCCGGCGTGCGCTTCACGCTCGGCCATCAATCTGGTCAGATTTGTGATGTGCCCGAGCCCGAACAGCGAGGCTGCCTGTTCGAGAAAGCGCCCGGCACGCAGATCATTGGCTTCCAGGCTGAATTGGCCAAGATGCTCATCAAGCCGCGCCCGCCAGGTGACATCGACGATGTTGCCCGGCTGCAGCAGTGCGCTCATCCGGGCCGAGCGTCCACCGCGCACGAGGCCGAAATGGCGGCCATGTTCGCGTGTCATCGCCTCGACGATCATGGAGCTTTCGCCATGCTTGCGCGCGCCCAGAATAACGGCCTCGTCTGTCCATTGCATGGTTCGTTGTGCAGTTCGGTGCTCTGGATGGCAAGAGCGTCCAAGATGCGGACACAAGCGAGGTTCAGTCTGATGACGGCTTTTCATTGCCCCTTCCGCCCGCTTCGGGTAGACCCGCGCAAGTGACGGGGCACCCAACACCGAGGCCTAAGTGAGCGACGAAGCCAAGCTGCAAGCGAAGAAGAAGGAAGACGGCGGTTTCTGGGAAACCACCAAGGTCATCGTGCAGGCGCTGCTGATTGCGCTGGTGATCCGCACCTTCCTGTTCCAGCCTTTCAACATTCCGTCCGGCTCGCTGATCCCGACGCTTCTGGTCGGCGATTATCTGTTCGTTTCGAAATACACCTATGGTTATTCGAAGCACTCGGCTCCGTTCAGCCCGAACCTGTTCGAAGGACGCATCTGGGGTGCAGCCCCTAAGCGTGGCGATATCGCCGTGTTCAAACTGCCCAAAGACAATTCCACCGATTACATCAAGCGCGTCATGGGCTTGCCGGGTGACCGCGTTCAGGTGATTGATGGCATTGTCCACATCAACAACACCGCAGTGAAGCGCGAACGCATCGCCGACTACGAGACGGCGGATGCGTGGGGCCGGACCTCGAAGGTCGCCCAGTACCGCGAGACACTACCCGGCGGCACCTCGCACGTCATCATCGAGCGTGATGGCGACCGGGGATATTGGGACAACACGCGGGTCTACACCGTGCCGCAGAACCATTACTTCATGATGGGCGACAACCGCGACAACTCGACAGACAGCCGCGACGAGCAATCGGTTGGCCCCGTGCCGTTCGAGAATTTCGTCGGCCGCGCCGAGATCATCTTCTTCTCGATTGAAGGAGGCGAAGCCGCCTGGCAGTTCTGGCGCTGGCCGGTGAGCGTGCGCTGGAGCCGCCTGTTTCAGGCGATCAGATAACTGATGGCGAGCCGACAAAAGCTCGACCTGGCCGACCTTGAAGCGCGGATCGGGCATGTCTTTCGCGATCGCAAGCTGCTTGAGCACGCGCTGACACACATGAGCGCGGCTCCGGCAGATGCAAAACGCACGGGCAGTTACCAGCGGCTTGAATTCCTCGGCGACCGCGTGCTCGGGCTGTGCGTAGCCGACCTTTTGTTCAAGACCTACCCCGAGGCGGAGGAGGGTGAGCTCTCGCGACGCCTTGCCGATCTCGTACGCAAGGAAACCTGCTCCGAGATGGCGCTGGCCTGGGCCATCGGCCCGCATCTCAAGGTTGGTGACGGCGAGGCCTCGTCCGGCGCGCGCAAGAACAAGGCAATTCTCGCGGATGCTTGCGAATCGATTGTTGGCGCGGTGTTTCTCGATGGCGGCTATGAAGCTGCGCAGACCGTGCTGGAGGCCGCACTTGGCGACCGCCTGCGCGTGACCACCAAGCCAGCCCGCGATGCCAAGACCGCCTTGCAGGAGTGGGCGCAGGGGCAGGGCCTGCCGACACCAAGCTACATCGAGGTCGGACGTTCCGGCCCCGATCATGCGCCGATGTTCAAGGTCGCAGCTCAGGTGCAGGGCCTGCCGGACGGAACAGGTGAGGGCCGCTCCAAGCGGCTTGCCGAACAATCAGCCGCGGAGCACTTCCTGCGCCGCGAAGGCCTCTGGCGAGATGGAGATATCGGTTTTGAGTGATGTGACACCAGACCCCGGCAAGGAAACACTCGGCCCGCGTATGGAAATGCGCGAGGGCATGCGCGCTGGCTTTGTGGCGCTGATCGGTGCACCGAACGCTGGCAAGTCGACGCTGCTCAACCAGCTCGTCGGAGCGAAAGTGTCGATCGTCTCGCGCAAGGTGCAGACCACCCGCACGCAGGTGCGCGGTATCGCCATCTCGGGCCAGTCACAGATCGTGTTTGTCGACACGCCGGGCATCTTCCGGCCCAAGCGCAGGCTTGACCGCGCCATGGTCACCTCTGCCTGGGGTGGCGCGACGGATGCCGATATCGTTGGCGTGCTGATCGACGTTGCCCGCCACAAGGATCCCGAAACCATCGAATTGCTCGCGCGCCTCGCCGAAATTCCGCAGCCGAAGTTTCTGGTGATCAACAAGGTCGACACGCTGAAGGACAAGGCGGCGCTGTTCGAAATCAGTACCGGGCTCAACGACAAGGCCAAGTTCGAGACCACCTTCATGCTCTCGGCCCTGTCCGGCTCGGGCGTTAAGGCGATGCTCGAATGGCTGGCTGGCCGCGTTGCGCCCGGTCCGTGGCTTTATCCGGAAGACCAGATTTCTGACGCGCCCTTGCGCTTTCTGGCTGCCGAAATCACCCGCGAAAAGATGTACGAGCGGCTGCATGACGAATTGCCCTACCGCTCCACGGTCGAGACTGAAAGCTGGCAGCAGAAGCCTGATGGCTCGGTCCGGATCGAACAGACGATTTTCGTGGAGCGTGAAAGCCAGCGCAAGATCGTGCTCGGCAAGAACGGCGCGACGATCAAATCCATCGGCCAGTCCGCCCGGAAAGACATTGCCGAGGCGGCCGAAACCACGATCCACCTCTTCCTCTTCGTGAAAGTCCGCGAGGACTGGGGTAATGACCCGGCCCGCTACCGCGAGATGGGGCTGGATTTCCCGCACGGGTGATGGTTGGGCGCGTCAACATCACAGTGTCATGGCCGCCGTTGTGGCGGCCATCTCGCCCAAGTGTGGTGCAGGCGTTGCCGAGATCACCGGCACGAGGCCGGTGATGACACTCATGAGCACCCCAACCCCAGCCTCCCGCACATGCCCCCTTTCGCGCAAAAGCGGATGCGCGAACACCTCGATTGCGCTAATCCGTGATCATGAACGTGCAGACGCCCATCATTTCCGCCGCTGACGAAGCTGTTGCCAAGCGCAATGTCACGCTTCTGACAGTGGCGCAGGCTCTTGGCGGCGCGACGCCACCGATCATCATCTCGCTTGGCGGCGTCATCGGCCTGCAGCTTGCCGAGAACAAGGCGCTGGCAACCTTGCCGATCAGCCTGCTCAACATCGGCGTGGCGCTGGCCGTGATCCCTGCCGCTTGGCTGATGCGCACCTATGGCCGCCGTGTCGGATACATTATCGGCTGCCTGGCCGGTGTCATCTCCGGCATCATCGCGGCGGCAGGCTCGGTGCAGGGCGCGTTCTGGCTGTTCTGCCTTGGCACCTTCATCTCCGGTTTCTACATCGCCTTTGTGCAAAGCTATCGCTTCGCCGCTGCCGACAGTGCGGCTGATGCGAACAAGGCAAAGGCTATCTCAATGGTCATGGTGGGCGGCCTGTTTGCCGCCGTCATCGGGCCGCAAACGGTGATCTGGACCCGCGAGATCGGGCCTGAATATCCCTTCGCCGCGACTTTCTTTGCGCTATCGGGCCTGGCCCTGCTGGCCATGCTGGTTGTCTCGGCTCTCAATGCGCCAGCACCAAAGAAGACATCCCATGGCGGCAGGCCGCTCAGTGAGATTATGCGCCAGCCACGCTTCATCACGGCGGTCATCGCCGGCCTCGTCAGCTATGGGCTGATGGCCTTCCTGATGACGGCAGCGCCGATGGCGATGGTCGCCTGCGGCCACACCATCGGCGAGGCCGCGCTCGGCATCCAGTGGCACGTGCTCGCCATGTTCGGGCCGAGCTTCTTCACCGGCAACCTCATCACCCGCTACGGCAAGGACAAGATTACGGCACTGGGGCTTGTCATGATCGCCGCCGCTGCCATCATCGGTCTGTCCGGCATCACGCTGGCGCATTTCTGGATCGCGCTGATCCTGCTCGGTGTCGGCTGGAATTTCGGCTTCGTCGGCGCGACCGCCATGGTTACCGATTGCTATCGGCCCGAGGAGCGCAACAAGGTTCAGGCTGCGAATGACTTCCTTGTCTTCGGCTCTGTAGCGGTCGCGTCGTTGTCCTCCGGAAAGCTGTTGCACGCTGGCGGCTGGGATGTGGTCAACTGGGTGGTGTTTCCGGCAGTGGCGTTGGCGTTGGTGATGGTGGCGATACAGGCGCGTGGCCGGGGCGAGCAGCCCGCCTGAGTGTCCAGACTGTACGAACGTGTGTGCCAGAATCACCCATTCGACCAATTCACGATTTTACATTTCGTTTAAAGTTTGGCAGACAACGCGCACTTCATTGAGGGCCGTCTGTCGACTCGCGCATTCGCGTGGTTTTGCGCAGCAAACCCTCTCACAACAATAAACAGGGATGGATCCATCATGAGCCCACTGCTCATCATCATTTTGCTGGGGGCGACCTCACTTTTGTACGGCATCTGGGCTTACCTCGATGTCATGAAGCGTGACGCTGGCAATCAGCGCATGCAGGAAATCGCCGGCGCCATCGCCGAAGGTGCTCAGGCCTATCTCAAGCGTCAGTACATGACGATTGCGGGCGTCGGCATCGTGCTGCTGATCGGCCTCTGGTTCCTGCTTGGCAAGGAGGTAGCCTTCGGCTTCCTCATCGGCGCGGTGCTTTCGGGCCTCGCTGGTTTCATCGGCATGAATGTCTCGGTCCGTGCCAACGTGCGCACCGCGCAAGCCGCGACCCACTCGCTGGCAGGCGGCCTCGATGTCGCCTTCAAGGCCGGTGCCGTCACTGGCATGCTGGTGGCGGGCCTGGCCCTCCTCGGTGTTGCCATCTACTACGGCATCCTGACCGGTCTCGGCCACTCGCCGTCCAGCCGCATCGTCATCGACGCGCTGGTCGCGCTCGGCTTCGGCGCATCGTTGATTTCGATCTTCGCCCGTCTCGGCGGCGGCATCTTCACCAAAGGCGCTGACGTCGGTGCCGATCTCGTCGGCAAGGTCGAAGCCGGCATTCCGGAAGATGACCCACGCAACCCCGCCACGATTGCCGACAACGTCGGAGACAACGTGGGCGATTGCGCCGGCATGGCCGCCGACCTTTTCGAGACCTATGCGGTGACGCTCGTCGCCACCATGG
>JBOFFB010000490.1:0-8767 GCA_051648385.1 Allobosea sp. | reverse complement strand
CGGGCGATGATCAGCGCTGGCATCGCCGCACACAATGGTGACTGGAAGTCGCCGGTCTGGCGCGCCGGCCTGCAAGGCGAGTTCTGATCGCGACCTGCTCGGCCACTCCGGATGCCTGATGGCACCCGGGGTGGCCTGCCAAACCTTCTTTCCGTTCTCCCAACAAGGATGCTCCTCATGCCTGCGAATGTTTGCTTCTCTCTTATTGCATCTACCGCATCTGCAACCATCGCCATTGCCGCCTTGCTCGGTGGCGGGCCAGCGCTGGCGCAGTCACCGCCTGCGCGGCCACCATCTCTTGCCGGCCAGCCGAAGCTGTCGTCTGCCGGAAAGCACGGGGTAGCTGCCGCCCAGGGCCAAGCCATTCCGGCAGCCGATCTGATGCCCGTTCTGCATGCACGACAGAATGGTGTCATCCGCTGTCAGGCGCAGATCGGCGAGTTGGCCACACGGGTGATCGATACACAGGCATACTCCGCCCTCTCAACCTGGTCGACAGCGAGGCCTGACCAGCACCAGTTCCAGTCAGTTGTGGCGTTGCGCTATCCCAACGCACCGGCAGCACCGAATGCAGCGGCGATCCTCACCGCAACTCCGGGCGGAGAGGCGGGATGTGACAGTGCGGTTGTCCAGATCTATCCTTCGACCCATGGCTGCAAGACATTGGCCGAGGGGTTGGCCGCACGCGGTTACAGCGCCGTCGGCGACCTGACGGGTTTTATTGTCTACCAGGATCCGGCCAAGCAGCGCGCCATGCTTCTGCCAAGTGGCAAACAATGCGTAATCGTGGCGTTTCAAAGCAGGTTGTCGCTCAACTGAACGCGCCGGTCAGCCTGCGCCAGCATGTCAGGTGCCGCACCCGCCTGTCCCTCTTCGGCACAATCTCGCATGGTGCGCCGCGGCGAGGGCGTGAAGCGCGATTAAGGTTAACCAGCGATGACTGATCCGGCGAGTCGCCCCTGCGACTGCTTCGGATACAGATCGCATGTTGCGCAGAATTGCTCTTCAGTCCCGCCCCTGGCCGCATGAAAAAGTCCGCTGGTGCGGGTGGCTTGCACGTTTCGTGCTGGCAACCGGCACTGTCCTGTCTCTTGGCGGTTGTTTTGTCCGTCCCCAACCTCTCTCACAGTCCGAGATTGCGGTTGTCGCTCAACTGCGCGATGTCGGCCTCGCCCACAAGCCCGAAGGCAGCATAGCCGATGGCGCGCCGGTGGCAGGCCCTACCGTTCTGACGCTGCATCTCGCACTCGGTCGGGCCATCTTGGCCAACCAGGATATCCGAACCGAGAACGCAGCGGCGGTTCTTGCCAATGCAGACAGCAAGGTCATCAGTGCTGACATGCTTCCTGCCCTTGTGGCGGATGGCAGTGCCTTTTCCCGCGACCGCGATCAGGCGAGCCGCAGCCGCCCTCTGGGTTCGGTAACCGCCGGGGGCTACTCCTTGTCGAGCGATCGAACCTCGCTGACCGGCAGCCTCGGTTTCAGTTGGCATATCCTCGATTTCGGACTGTCCTATCTCCGGGCCACCCAGTCTGCCGACCGCTCGTTGGTGGCCATCGAGCAACGCCGACGGACGGTGCACCGAGTTGTGGAGGAAACGCGCGCGACCTTCCTGCGTACTGCTGTCCTGCAAAAGCTCGATCAGACCTTGCCTCGGCTGACGAACGGGGCACAAGCCGCAATGGCCGGGGCGGAGCGGATCGCCACTGATGATCGTGCCGACATGTTGGGCGCGCTTGGTTTCCAGCGCGACATGCTGGCGGTCCAGCGCGACCTTGATCAGCTCAGGCGCGGCCTTGTCGGGGCGGATGCACAATTGCGTTTGCTGACAGGCAGCGATGAGTCCTCCGGATTTCGCCTTGACCCAACGCCAGCCAACGGACTTGGCAAAGCCCAAACACCTTTGCTCCATGCCACCGCCCGGCAGCTTGCTGAGCTGGCGCTCGCAAACCGCCCCGAGATCCGGCAGGCAGCGCTTGAGATGCGGATCGGCGCCTCGGAAGCCCAGGCTGCCATCGTCGCATTGCTGCCCGGCATCGACCTCAACGCGGCGCTGAGCGGAGATGCCAGCACCTATCTGCTCAACAACAACTGGATTGCCATGGGTGCTCGGATCAGCCTCAATCTCCTGCGGCTGCTTAGTCTTCCTGACCGGATAGACACGGGCACAGCACGCACCGCGCTGGCACGCGAACGCGCCATGTCTGTTGCCTCGACCGTGCTCATGCAGGTCCATGTAGCCCATGCGCGATATGCCCATTTAGCAACTGAACTTCGGATGGCGGCCCGGATCGCACAGGTGCAACGCCGCATCACCCGCCAGATTGCCACCCAGGTGAGCGCCGGCCGCATGCCGCAACAGGCGCTCGCCAAGGAAAAACTGGTGCTTTTGCTTGCAGACACACGTGCCGATCTGGCCCTGGCAGATTTGCATGCAGCCTATGGCAACCTGATCACCTCACTTGGTGTCGACACGCTGGACTACGGCCAGCTTGATGGACGGTCCGCCACGGAGATTGCCGGGTTCCTTGATCAGATTTCACGTGAAAGCGCTGCAGCCGTTGCCGCGCTGTCGAACCATCCCAAGAGTGTGAGGAGGCCTTGAGGCCATGAAAACGACCGTTGTTGCAGCATCCCTGATCGGCTCGCTGTCGGTGCTGGGCCTTGCCGGATGGTGGGGTGTGACTGGGCTGGCGGCATTTGACGTGCCCGCAACGCCGGTCGCCGGCCGTCTCACCTTGTCTGCCATCGAGAAGGCACCTCAGGGGGCATTGGTTGACCTTCAGCCAACCGGCTCCTTGCAGGCAGGCCCGCCGCCATCGCGGCGCGCGGCACCTGGCAGCCCCGCCGATGTGTTGCGTGCAACTATCCGGGCCGGTCAGCAGGTGACACTCAGCGCCGAAATCAGTGCGCGGATTGTCAAGCTCCCCCTACGGGAAGGTGATCGGTTCAAGGCCGGTGATGTGCTCGTCGCGTTTGACTGCGTCAGGCTCGACGCCGAGTTCGGTGCCGCAAAGGCCTTTGCGGCGGCGCACAGGAATAACCTCGACAACATCCTGTATCTGGAACGCCATCAGGCGGCCGGGTGGCATTCGGTGCGGCAGACGCGCCTTGAACATGAGAAAGCCAGCCAGGAACTGAAGGCGATCGAGGCGCGTCGCACCCTGTGCACCGTCATCGCACCGTTCAACGGACGTATCGCCGAAAAGCTGGTGTACACACACGAGATCGCCAATCAGAACCAGCCCCTGCTGCGCATCGTTGATGAAAGTCATGTCGAACTGCAGGTCTTGGTCCCGTCACGGCATTTGCGCGACGTTACAATCGGGCAGATCATCCGGGTCGATGTCGATGAAGCGGGCAAGGCCTACGACGCGCGCATCAGCCAGATTGCCGGGGCCATCGACCCGGTGAGCCAGACTGTCCGGATCATGGCCGAACTGGTTCGGCCCGATGCGGACGTGCTGGCAGGCATGTCGGGCACGGTCACACTGTCCAGGACCGCGGGCCAGCACG
Source organism: Allobosea sp. (assembly GCA_051648385.1). Taxonomy (GTDB): domain Bacteria; phylum Pseudomonadota; class Alphaproteobacteria; order Rhizobiales; family Beijerinckiaceae; genus Allobosea. Next base: position 5,251 of record JBOFFB010000490.1, on the reverse strand, counting down.
GTGACGCGAAATGAGCAGCCCGGCACACGACCTTCTGGGAACATTGCGCTCAACCATGGCTACCCAGTCCCCATCGACACCCGTTGCAGACGGGCTGCGTCGTACGGAGATCAAGGCAGAACCATCGGGTGGCATGCCGCCCGCGATCATGGCTTTCCTTGATGTCGAGGATCAGACTCGGATGGCCGCGACCCGCGAGGCGCTGCGCTTCGTGATGGTCAACGCGCCGCGCCGCGTCGTGCCGTTCGAAACGGCAATCCTGCTGGAGCTAGGGCGGCTGTCGGGGGCGAAGCGGCAGAGCTGGCATGCGACGGCAGCATCCGATGTGGTCAGCGTCGATCGCGACGCAGGTTTCTTGCGTGCCATCGAAGCCGCAACGCCTGAATGGGATGCAGTCGGCAAGCCTGCTGCGCAGCAAATGCATCTTGGTGTGACCGGTGTCTTGGCAGAAGCGCGCCTGCCATTCGCCCTGTTCCTGCCACTGGCGGATCGCGACAACCACATCGTGGCTGTGCTGGCCTGCCTGAAGGCTGACGCGTGGCAACCGCAATCGCTGACCTTGCTGTCAAGCCTGTCCGATGTCTTTGCCCACGCATGGAACGCCCTGCGGAGCGGGCCCGGACGAGCAGGTGCCCTTGCCGTGCGCGACAAGCGCCGCTGGCTGCGGGCCCTGGCTGCCGTGGCCGCGATTGCTGCGCTCGCAGCGCTGATGTTGCCGGTTCCGATGCAGGTCTACGCACCGGCCGAGGTCGTTGCAGCATCGCCCATTCTGGTCACCGCGCCGCTCGATGGCATCATTGCCGACATCCATGTCCAGCCCGGAACGACCGTCAGCGCGGGCACCTTGCTGGCGAGCTTTGCCGACACGAAGCTGCGAAACGAGGCCGATGTGGCGCAACGCGGCCGTGATCTCGCGGAGGCCAGGCTGTTCAGGCTGACACAGTCAGCCACGGCTAACCGGCGTGACGTTGCCGACCTTGCCGCGGCGCAGGCTGAACTCAACGTGGCAGATGCCGAACTGACCTTTGCGCGCGAAATGCTGGCACGAACCCGCATCGAGGCGGATAAGCCAGGAGTGGTCATCTTTGGCGCGAAGTCAGACTGGATCGGCAGGCCGGTCCAGACCGGAGAGAGGATCATGGAGATTGTCGATCCCGCCATGTCAGAACTCCGCATCGATGTACCGCTGACGGATTCGATGTCGTTGATGCCTGGCAGTCCGGTGAGGCTCTATCTTGACGGTGACCCGCTGCTGTCCATCAGGGCATCCGTCCAGAGAACCAGTTTCCGGGCCCAGCTGACAAGCGAACGACAGCTGGCTTTCCGGACATTTGCGGCGTTTCCCGGCGGGCAGGAGCCGTTGCGGATTGGCCTGCGTGGCACGGCTCGCATTGCTGGCCCTGACGTGTCGCTGGGCTTCTATCTGTTCCGCCGGCCGATCACAGCCTTACGCCAACGCATCGGATTTTGATCATGGTTGCTGCCAATCCTGGCTCGCAGCAGTCCGGACAGCCTGCGGCAGCTCCCTGGCCGGTCGTGCGTGCTGATCTCAGGATAGAGCCCGCCGAGCCCGATCATCTTGGTTGCCCAGCAATTGCGATCCACGACCCGTCAAGGGCGAGTTACTTCCGCCTTGCCTGGCCAGCCAGCGAGGCGTTCCTGTCCTTGTCGGCAGGCAGCACAGAGGCCGTGATGGCCAGCGTCCGCCGTCGTACCGGCCTCGAGCTGGATGAGGCGACTGTAGCTGCCACGGTCGAATTTGCGACGCGTCATCAGCTTGTGAGGGCTGATGCAACAGGTGCCTGGCGCAGTTTCGCGGCCATGTTGCAGCAGCAACGTCACGGTATCTTGGGCTCGCTTGTGCACAGTTACCTGTTTTTTCGGGTACCGTTGCTGCGTCCCGATACGATGCTTGTATCGGCTGTCGCCATGTTTCGCAGATGGCCCCTGAAGCTGCTCGCAACGCTTTATCTGATGGCCTTGTCTGCCGGATTGTACCTGCTGTCACATCAGATGGACGCATTTCTGGCCGTGATGGTGCAAACGGCCCGGCTTGATGCGGTCTGGACTTTCGCCGCCGCACTCTTCCTGCTGAAGATTGTGCACGAAACCGGTCACGCCATCACCACCGCCTGGCATGGCTGCAAGGTTCCGACGGTCGGCGTTGCCTTCATGATGGGGGCTCCGGTTCTCTACACCGACACCACCGATGCCTGGCGCTTGCCAAGCCGCAGCAAGCGCCTCGGAATCGTCGGTGCCGGCGTCGCCGCCGAGATGGTGGTGGCCGGGCTGGCGCTGATGCTCTGGCCCTTCCTGCCGCACGGGTTGCCGCAGCAACTGGCTTGCGCTTTTGCAACGACCAGCATCGCCACGACAGTGTTGGTCAATCTGAATCCGCTGATGCGCTTTGACGGCTACTTCGCGCTGTCGGACACCCTGCGGATGCCAAATTTGCAGGCCCGCGCCTTTGCCTATGGCCGTTGGCGCTTGCGCGAAACCCTGTTTGACCTGCGCGAGCCGCCACCGGAAGACCTTTCGCCCCCACGTGCCGCCATCGTACTGACCTATGCGTATTTGGCGTGGGTCTACCGGCTGGTGCTTTTCCTCGGCATCGCCTGGGTCGTCTACAGCTTCGTCGTAAAGCTGCTCGGTGTAGCACTGTTCCTGTTCGAGATCATTTTCTTTGTGGCGAGGCCGTTGGCCCGGGAGGTTGCCGTGTGGTGGGGGAAACGTCAGGACATCGTGCGCCGCAAGCGCTCTGTATTCAGCGCGTGCTTGCTTCTTGCAGGGACTGCCGTGCTCATTGCTCCATGGGAGGCACGAGTCGAACTCCCGGCGATGCTCGGCGTCGCTGACGAGGTTCCGCTGCACGTCCCCGTTCCGGCCCGCTTCGCCGTTTTGTTGGTCACGAACGGGAGCCGGGTCAGGGCGGGCGATGTGATTGCGCGTTTTGATGCACCACATCTGGAGGCACAGGCTGCCAAGATCGACAGCCAGATTGTCGCGATAGCCGCACGTCTGGCCCGCACCAGTGCCAGTGAAGCTGACCGTGAGGGAATGCTCATTCTCGAAAGTCAACTGCGACACTTGCAGGTGCGTCGTGCAACGCTTGAAATCCAGCGTCGCGATCTGTCGATAACGGCACCATTTGATGGCATCGTCACGGATCTTGACCCTCATCTGAGACCAGGCATGTTCCAGTCCCCGTCGACGGAGATCGCACGGCTTGTCAGGCCTGGCCAGATCAGGGTTCGCGGGCTGGTCGACGATGTTCAACTGGCAAGGATCGAAATCGGGGCGCGCGGGCGCTTCATCGCGGACAATGCCATGATGCCGTCAATCGATCTTTATCTGGAGTCCATTTCGGTCACGAACGAGCCGTCGCTCCTGGAGCACGGCCTTGCAGACATCCATGGCGGCCAGGTGGCAGTGTCCGAGGAGCGCAATCAACTCGTGCCCCGGTTGGCGCATTTTGGCCTGACACTATCACAGGCAAAGACGGTCAAGGTGCCGGCAGGCTCGCCGGAAGGCCTTCGCGGCGGAAGTGAGCCGGATTCGCCTCAGCCACCCGGCATCCGTCAGCAGGTGCGCGGCATCGTCGTGCTGGAGGCCCAAGCGGAAAGCTACGCAAAAAAAGTCATCCGCAAGGTATCGCAGGTTCTTGCCAAAGAGCAGGGTTTCTAGAGCATTGCGCACAAAAAGTGGGTACCGGTTTTGTGAGCGTGCAATACTCTATCTTATTGTGATAATTCATCTTTCCATATTGGGATGGATTCCATTTCAAAGGGGATGATCTAGCACGAAAACACAGAATCTGTGCCAAAACGGGACAATCTGCCGATCACCGTTTCGACAATCCCTTAACTGCAGGCTTAACGCCTCGGTCATATATCGGTCAGCAACGGCGACATGTTTTCTGTCTCCATTCCTGAGGTGAACTCTCCCCAACACGTGAAAACGGGCGCGGCCTGAAACAAGGTCTGCGCCGAAGGATGTATCATGTCCAATTCCCCCCATGCCCGCCTCCGTGACCTGCTTGGCCGGACACCTGCTTCGGCCGCCCAAGGTGAAGCGCTTGAGAAGCGCTATGTCTTTGACGCAGCGCTGGCAGGGCAGATCGACCAGATGCAGCAATCTGTCGCTGACTTCGGCTCGTCGGCTGAGGCACATGGCGTCGGGCATGTGCTGATGGCCGCTGCGAGCGCAACGGGCGAGATTGGCGCGGAGACGACGGCATCGGCCTTCGAGCCGGCGCGTGGTGGTGCGGACGTTGCTGGGATGCCGCGCGCTGTTGTGTTTATCGATGCGGGTGTCGAGAACCGCGCGGGCTTGCTTGCGAGCCTCCCGAAGGATGCAGAGATCATCGAGATCGACGCCAGCCGCGATGGCGTGTTGCAGATGGGCAAGGCCCTTCATGGTCGCAGTGATATCGGTTCGGTCCATATCCTAGCCCATGGCGAAGCCGGCCAGCTGAAACTCGGCACGGCAACCCTCGATACTGAAACCATGTCGACGATCTACAAGCCGTTTCTCTCGGCGCTTGGTTCGCAGCTGTCGAACGACGCTGACATTCTTGTGTATGGCTGTGATTTTGGCGCAGGCGACAAGGGCGCAGCTGCCGTCGGCCTCCTGAGTGAATTGACCCGTGCGGACGTCGCGGCGTCCGACGATCTGACAGGCGCAGCGGCGAAGGGTGGCGACTGGGCGCTGGAAGTGACACGTGGCGTGATCGAAACCAGTCTGATTGATGGCCGCGAATGGGACGGCACACTGGCCAATGCGCCGATCGCAGCCAGTGGCCCGCCCGTCACGGGCGGCGGCGCGGGTGTCGGTGCAACCGCGCTTTGGTCCAACGTCGCCGTTGTTGGCGGCACGACTGTGGACATCCGCGCAACGGTGACCAGCGCTGATCCGACGGCGCGCGTCAGTTTTTCAACGCAGGGCGATGACCTGCGGATGAACCTTGAGGAAGGTGCCGCGACGATCCGCTGGGACATGTTCGTGGCCGGGACTTCGACCCCATTTGCCGGTGACGTGAATTTCCAGATCGCCGATCTCGACGGCGCGGGCGGTGCTGCCAACAGCATCGAGACGGTTTCGGCGGCCAAGCTCGGGCTGACGTCCTACACGGCGAATGCACCGACCAATCTCGCCATCGACAGCTCTGGCACACGTGTGGTGGCCAGCGGCACGCAAGGGCAGAATGGCGAGCCCGATTCGATGATGCGCTACACGTGGACAAATGTCAGCT
>JBOFFB010000489.1:0-5339 GCA_051648385.1 Allobosea sp. | reverse complement strand
AACGGGTCGAAGGCGAGCAGGCCGATGGCGAAGATGGTGACGACGGCCAGGATCGCGGAAATGATCGCGGAAATGATCGCAGCCAGCCGCGCCGATTTGATCGCCCCGAACGGCAGGACAGGAACGACCGCCCCGAGAGGAATGATCGCGACCGCAATGACCGGCGCTTTGACCGCCCCCAAGGTGACAGACCGCCAAGTGATCGCGCGCCAAGTGATCGCGCGCAAGGGGACAGGCCACCGTACCGCGATCGCAATGATCGTGGGCCGGACCGTGGCGAAAGCCGTTTTCCGCGCAATGAAGGTCAGCAGGACCAACCTGATCGCGGACCGCGCCGGTTCGACCGGAACCGTGACGACCGTCCGAGAGATGACAGGCCGCGGGATGACAGGCCAAGAGATGATCGCCCCAGAGATGATCGTCCGAGGGATGATCGACCCCGCGAAGATCGCTATCGTGACGATCAGCCACGCGAGGAACGTTTGTTTGAACCGCGCCCCAGAGATGACAAGCCGCGTGAAGAACGTCCCCGCGACGACAGGCCACGTGAGGATCGCCCGAACAGGCGCCCGGATCGGTCAATTGCCGAACCCTTGGGTGATGCGGCGGCCCTGCCCGCCTTTCTCACCGCGCCAGTCCGTACGGTAATTGCCGAGCCGACGCCGAAAGTTGAAGCAAAGGTCACGGAAATTGCAGCGTCTGTTGCCCCCGCACCAAAGAAGCGCGGACGTCCGCCCAAGGTCAAAGAATCAATAGCAGCTGAGCCTGCGGCTGAATGAGACAACGGGGCCCTTCGCGGCCCCGTTTTTCATCTCAATCCAAGTGAAACCTCAGGTTCACGCTCTGCGCGCATGAGCCGGTGTCCTTCAGCAAGCGTCCCTCCGGACGTGACCCTCGCGTAGACACCGCAATCGACATGGCCGTAGGCGCTCATCAGCGTCTTGACGATGGGAAGGTCGCGCACGCCCGTGTGCGGGTCGACGGCGGTCGCAGCACAACGGTCAATGCGCTTGGTGATCGTCAGCTTCACGCCGGATGCCATCTCGAGTTCCTGCCCGACCAGATCGAACTCCTCCCATGCGCGAAGACCTTCGAGCATGATGTTGCCGCGAAAGCGCAATGGATCGACGGGCGCGCCAAGACGCTCTTCGAGTGCGGCCACACTGGCGAGGTTGATCAGTGAAACAAAACCGCTGCGCGAATCGGTGAAGCGGAAGCCCTCCGGCGCGGCAAGCAGACGCAGCGGTCCGCGCTGGATGTCAGCGCTGAGGTGACGTGTCAGAAAGGCTTCGATGGCCGCCCGGCCAGCTTCGGTGCCAAGATCGCCGCGCACCGCTTCGTGCCCTTCATGATTGATGGAAAGCTCGCCGGTTTCGTCATGATAGCGGGTTTCAAGCTTGGCAATCTCGTCATTCTTCATCAGCATCAGAAACTTGATCTTCGGCTGGTGCACAGGCTCGGTCGCATCAAACCCGGCAGGCCCATTTTCCACCGCAAACATCCGGTCTCCCGGAAAATACGCCTCAGCCTCCAGCGTCACGCGGGGTAAGCGTTCGGGCGAGAAACCCTTCACGGGGTAGCGATAGAGCGAAGCAATGCGCATGGGAGCCTCAACGCGTGAACGCAAACGGGTTTACTGGTCTTCCACGCTCTCGTCGAGCAGTGCCCTCGTGCAACCCCACTCCATCAGCTGCTGCTCGGTCTCTTCGATCACGAAGTAGCGCGCAGCGTCGCGGTCGTAGCCTTCAATCAGCAACTGGTCATAGTCAGTGTAGCGGTGCCGAACATGGCTTGTCAGCGCCAGCCAGACGGAGGCGTTCGGCGTCAGTTCCCTCAACCCGCCCTTGCCCGCGCGCGCCAGCACATCCTCGGCATCAGCCAAGGGGATCTGTGGTGCAAGCGCACGAAGCGCCTTGCGCGACGCAGTCTGCCGTTTCGTGGGCATGATACCTCCCCGCGTTCATCAAAGCGGGCGAAGTTGCTAGGCGCAAGCGCCCCAGCCCCTTACGTTGCCGAAGTGCCACACCTACATGTGGAGAGATGGCGGATCGCCGACCGGGGTCCGCCGCACATGGCAGCAGCCAGCATCGCCAGATCGGGATGCAACGGCAGGCGGGCAAAGGAACGACACGATGAACCAGGAAAAATACACTGATCGCGCCAAGGGCTTCCTGCAGGCAGGCCAGACCATCGCGCTGCGCGAAAACCATCAGCAGTTCACGCCGGAGCATTTGCTCAAGGCCCTGACGGATGACCCCGAAGGCATGGCCGCAGGTCTGATCGACCGCGCTGGCGGCTCATCAAAAACCGTCAAGCAACTCAATGACCTGTCCGTCGGCAAGATGCCCCGTGTCAGCGGCGGGGGTGGCGGCATCTACATGACACCAGCCATTGCACGCGTTTTCGCAACCGCCGAGAAAGCCGCCGACAAGGCGGGGGACAGCTTTGTCACGGTCGAGCGGCTGCTGCTCGCGCTGTCCATGGAGAAGGAAACCGAGGCCGGCCAGACCCTCGCCAAGGGCGGCGTCACGGCTGCCTCGCTGAACAATGCAATCGAAGCCATCCGCAAGGGCCGCACGGCTGACTCGGCCTCAGCCGAGCAGAGCTATGATGCTCTCAAGAAGTATGCACGTGACCTGACCGCCGCCGCGCGCGACGGCAAGCTCGATCCGGTGATCGGGCGAGACGAGGAAATCCGCCGCACCATCCAGGTGCTCAGTCGCCGCACGAAGAACAATCCGGTTTTGATTGGCGAGCCCGGCGTCGGCAAGACCGCCATCGCCGAGGGCCTTGCGCTGCGCATCATCAACGGCGATGTGCCCGAAAGCCTGAAGGACAAGCAGTTGATGGCCCTCGACATGGGCTCGCTGATCGCTGGCGCCAAATATCGCGGCGAGTTCGAGGAACGGCTCAAAGCCGTGCTGGCCGAGGTCACGTCCGCTGCCGGCGGCGTCATCCTGTTCATCGACGAGATGCACACGCTTGTTGGTGCCGGCAAGGCGGACGGCGCGATGGACGCGTCGAACTTGCTCAAGCCCGCCCTCGCCCGCGGTGAATTGCACTGCGTCGGCGCTACCACTCTTGATGAATACCGCAAATATGTCGAGAAGGACGCGGCGCTGGCGCGGCGTTTCCAGCCAGTGTTTGTCGACGAACCCAGCGTCGAGGACACCGTCTCGATCCTGCGCGGGCTCAAGGAAAAATACGAGCAGCACCATCGTGTGCGCATCACCGATTCGGCGCTGGTTGCTTCCGCCACGTTGTCGAACCGCTATATCACCGACCGTTTCCTGCCCGACAAGGCCATCGATCTGGTCGATGAAGCCGCCGCGCGGCTGCGCATGCAGGTCGATTCAAAGCCCGAGGAACTCGACAGCATCGACCGCGAGATCGTGCGCCTGCGCATAGAGCAGGAGGCGCTCAAGAAGGAAACTGATGCGGCCTCGAAGGACCGCTTGCAACGCCTGTCGAAGGAATTGGCCGGGCTCGAGGAGCGCTCCGGCACCATCACCGGCCGCTGGAAGGCGGAGAAGGACAAGCTCGGCCACGCCGCTGAACTGAAGACAAAGCTTGAAGCCGCGCGGAACGATCTCGCCCAGGCCCAACGCAAGGGCGAATACCAGATAGCCGGGGAGCTCGCCTATGGCATCATCCCGAAACTGGAAAAGGACCTCACTGAGGTCGAAAGCATGGCGGATGGCGCGGGCCTGATGGAGGAGGCCGTCACCGCCGACCACGTGGCGCAGGTCGTCAGCCGCTGGACCGGCGTGCCTGTGGACCGCATGCTGCAGGGCGAAAAGGACAAGCTGCTGAAAATGGAACAGTCCATTGCCGCCCGCGTCATCGGCCAGCAGGAGGCGGTTGCCGCTGTTTCCACCGCCGTGCGCCGCGCCCGCGCGGGCTTGCAGGACCCCAACCGGCCCATCGGCTCGTTCATGTTCCTGGGCCCCACCGGCGTCGGCAAGACCGAGTTGACCAAGGCGCTGGCCGCCTTCATGTTCGACGACGAGACCGCGATGGTACGCATCGACATGTCCGAATACATGGAAAAGCACTCGGTCGCCCGGCTGATCGGCGCGCCTCCCGGCTATGTCGGCTATGAGGAAGGCGGCGCGCTGACCGAAGCCGTGCGGCGCAGGCCCTATCAGGTCGTGCTCTTCGACGAGATCGAGAAGGCGCACCCGGATGTGTTCAATGTGCTCCTGCAGGTTCTCGACGATGGCCGCCTGACTGATGGACAGGGCCGGACGGTCGATTTCCGCAATGTGCTGATCATCATGACCTCTAACCTCGGCTCGGAATATCTCGTCAACCAGCTAGAAGGCGAGAATACCGACGTGGTGCGCGACGAGGTGATGGGTGTGGTGCGAGGCCATTTCCGGCCCGAGTTCCTCAATCGCATCGACGAGATCATCCTGTTCCACCGCCTCAAGCGTTCGGAGATGGGTGCCATCGTCGACATCCAGATGGGTCGACTGGCGAAGCTGCTGTCCGACCGCAAGATCATTGTCGACCTTGCGCCGGAGGCCCGCGAATGGCTGGCGAACAAGGGCTATGACCCTGCCTATGGGGCCCGTCCGCTCAAGCGCGTCATCCAGAAATCGGTGCAGGATCCGCTCGCCGAGATGATCCTCGCCGGTGAAGTGCTGGATGGCGAAACCATACCCGTCACTGTGGAGGCCGGCACGCTGATGATTGGCGACAAGGTGGCAACCAAGGAGCGCAGGCCTGCGGGAGCGGTGCTGAACTAGCATTACAGTTGCATATTTAGTTTGAAGTGAGCTTTTTGTGCGCTCGCCTGATGGGCTCTTCGCCAGAGTGACCACGCGATGATGTGAGCAGGCTTGATACGGCGTTGTGCGAGCCGGATGGCGATGCGGCGGATTTCCTGGATGGACCAGCGGATCAGAGGCGCTTTGGTCTGCGCGTGACTATCCGTATACTTTTTGGGGGCGGTTCGGCGTTGGCTTTGTGGCGGATGGCGGCCATCATGGCGAAGGCGAGCATGACGAGGCTGACGTGCCGGTGCCAGCCATGCCAGTTTTTGTTGACCAGACCTGGAACGGCTTTCATTGTGATCAAGGCCCAGTTCGTTCTTGGCAGTCTCGAAGCTGTCCTCGATGGCCCAGCGCTGGCACTCGACCCTGACGAGGGCTTCGATGCGAGTTCCGGCCACGCATCAGGTCGAGAAGAAGGCCAGTTGACCATCGGCGATGTTGCGACGGATCAGCAGGCCTCGTGTCCAGAGGCTAGTCTGGTCTTCAAGCCGACCTTCATCATATTCGGCGGCATCAAGATCTGCGAGTTCGCAGTAGGCCCAGTCGTGTATCATCGACGCC
>JBOFFB010000488.1:0-2242 GCA_051648385.1 Allobosea sp. | reverse complement strand
TGCACGCTCATCTTCCGTGCGGCAGATGATGTGACCAAGCGTTCCAACACAACTTTTCCGAACCAGCAGGCGTGCCAGGCGGACTATGAGCGCTGTGTGCCAAGCGGCATCAACCAGGGTTTCACGCCGGTTCCTGCAGGGTTTTGCGTGATCGCAAGCGGGGGCAGCATTTCGCGGCAGGAGCCGGTCTATCGCCGCACCAGTGCCGCGCAGGTTGGAAGCAGGCCTTGATGAACAACGTGGTGACCGCTGGCGATGTGGCATTTTCCAACGCCCTGCCCTTCGCGCTGATTGCTGGCCCATGCCAGATGGAAAGCCGCGCGCACGCGCTCGAGATGGCAGCAGCATTGAAAGAGATGTGCACCAAGCTTGGCATCGGGCTGGTGTTCAAGACATCCTACGACAAGGCGAACCGCACCAGCGGCAGCGCTGCCCGCGGCGTTGGCTTGGCCGCAGCATTGCCCGTGTTCGCCGAAATCCGCGAGACGCTTGGGTTACCCGTTCTGACGGACGTCCATGAACGGGATCATTGCGCGACCATCGCCGAAGCTGTCGACATCTTGCAGATACCCGCGTTCCTCTGTCGTCAGACCGACCTTCTCAAGGCGGCTGCCAAGACCGGTCGGGTCGTCAACGTCAAGAAGGGCCAGTTTCTGGCACCTTGGGACATGAAGAACGTTGCCGCCAAGATCATCAATGCCGGCAACCCAAATGTGATGCTCACCGAGCGCGGCGCGTCCTTCGGCTACAACACGCTGGTGTCCGACATGCGCTCGTTGCCAATCATGGCGGAGACAGGCGCGCCTGTCATTTTCGATGCGACGCATTCTGTTCAGCAGCCCGGTGGCAAGGGCTCATCCACCGGCGGCCAGCGTGAATTCGTGGCGGTGCTGGCGCGCGCGGCGGTCGCGGTCGGGGTTGCAGGCCTGTTCATCGAAACCCACGAGGACCCGGACAACGCACCGTCTGACGGACCGAACATGGTGCATTTGAAGGACATGCCGACGCTGCTGGCGCGTTTGCAGGCTTACGACCGCATCACCAAGGCCTTTTGAGGCATGGAGAACGCAACAGAAACGGCAGCCCTCAAGCGACTGATCTGGGTGCTTGGGGCTTGTGGCTTCGCCAGCACTTTCACAATGCGCCTGCTCGATCCGCTGGTGCCCACGTTGGCGGGTGAATTTCAACGCACGATCCCGCAAATTGCCATGGTCGCCACCGCTTTCTCGATCAGTTACGCCATCGGCCAACCCTTTCTCGGGCCGATTGCAGATGCGGTGGGCAAGGCACGCACAATTCTCGTCAGCGCGACTGCCATGTGTCTGATGCTGGTTGCATCGGCATTCGTGACAAGCTTCGAAGCGCTGTTTGCAGTTCGAATGCTGATGGGCATCTTTGCCGGCGGAATCATTCCTGTCGCCATGGCTGCCATAGGAGACCGCGCACCGATGGCAGAGCGGCAGGTAGCGCTTGGCCGCTTCCTGACCATCATGATCTTTGGCCAGACCGTTGGTGCGGCGGCATCCGGCGTTATCGCCGATCATTTCGGTTGGCGTGCTGTGATGCTGACCGCTGCGGTGCTGTCAGGGCTGGCGGCGATGCTTGTGCTTGTTGTGCTCAAGCCAAGGCCAGATGCAAAACGCGAAGCATTGAGTTTTGCTGGTGCCATTGGGCGTTATCGCACTGTGTTCAGAAACCCGCGAACTCTGGTGCTCTACGGGCTGGTCGTGACCGAAGGCGCCCTGATCTTTGGCATCATGCCCTATGTGGCAGCCATCCTTGGTGATCGCTGGGGTGTGGGGGCGACCGAAGCCGGACTTGCTGTCGGCGGTGCCGGAGTTGGCGGACTTGTCTATGGGTTTGCCGTGCGCTCGCTCGTATCCGGGCTTGGACCTGTACGGATGGTCATGCTCGGAGGCGTGCTGATGGCGGCCGCTATCGCAGTGTTCTCCATCCCGTTCCTGCCGTGGTGGACGGCGATTGGATGCTTCATCGTGCAAGGCTTCGGGTTTTTCCTGATGCACGGCACCTTTCAGGCGCAGGCCACCGAGCTTGCCCCTGAAGCTCGCGGTTCGGCCGTGGCGTTGTTCGCGTGCGCGCTGTTTTGCGGCCATGCAATCGGGCCGGTGATCGTGGGGGCGCTCAAGTTCAGCGCCGGTGCGACACCCGCGCTGCTGACCATGGCTGTCGGGATTGCGCTTCTGGGGCTTGTTGCGCCGAAGGTACTGAAGCTCTGAAGGCG
>JBOFFB010000487.1:0-2367 GCA_051648385.1 Allobosea sp. | reverse complement strand
GCATCCGGCATCTGCCGGGCCAGAATGCTGTTCAGCTTGTCCTCGGTCATGCCAGGGCGGGCGAGCACACGGGCTTTCTGGAGATGAGCTGCGGCTGACACTACGACCACGCCATCGCAACGCGCGTCAGCGCCGGTCTCGTACAGCAAGGGTATATCGAGCACAACCAACGGTTCATTGGCGGAGCGTGCGTGCGCCACAAAGGCTGTTTCGCTGGCGCGCACCAATGGGTGAATGATCGCCTCGAGTTGCCTCAGACGATCCGGTGCGCCAACCACATGTGAGGAGAGCTTCTGCCGATCAATCCGGCCATTGACGACCACATCAGGGTAAAGCGCAGCGATGGGAGCCACAGCCCTGTCTTCATAAAGCCTGTGCACGACGGCGTCGGCATCATGCACCGGACAGCCAAGGTCGCGGAACATCGCGGCAGTTGTGGACTTGCCCATGCCGATCGATCCTGTCAGGCCGAGGACATACGTCATATGTTTTCTGCAGATGATGCAAGATCAGCTTCGATCAGGGCGCGCAGTTCCGGGGTGACAGCAGGCACATCGCCGAACCAATGACCAAAAGCCAGCGACGCCTGATGCAGCAGCATGCCAAGGCCATCGACAACCCGCCCGCCACGCGCAGCCGCAGCTGCCAGAAACGGCGTCATCAGCGGCACATACACGATGTCATAGGCGATCGTGCCGGAGAGCCGCTGCGGCCAGACCAGATCGAGCGGCGGCTGACCTTTCATGCCAAGAGATGTCGCGTTGATCACGATATCACAAGCGGCAAGGTCTTCTGCCCTCGGCGGCCATGCCACGTGGTGGGTCGTCACTGACGCACCGGCGTGCGACCGGACTTGGTCAAGCAGCGCAGCAACCCGGTCGATTGAACGGTTCGCAACGCCCAGGCGACCGACATTGCGCGTCATCAGGCCGTGGACAATGGCTCGCGCCGCACCACCTGCGCCGAGCAACAAAACCGATACGGGATTCACGTCCCATCCCGGACACGTCAGGTCGAGGTGAGCAAGGAAACCCGCGACATCTGTGTTGGCACCTGTCAACTGACCATCTTGGAGATGTATCGTGTTGACGGCACCCATGGCACGCGCATCATCGCTGATCCGGTCAAGCAAAGGCACCGCCGCCTGCTTGAGTGGGATCGTCAGATTGCCGCCGAGATACGAGCCGTTCCTGACATCCGCAAGAAGGGCGGCCAAGTCTTCGGGTCTGACTTCAAGACGCTGATAGGTCGCGTCAAGGCCGCGCTCCATGATCCAGCGGGAATGTATCAGCGGAGAGCGTGACTGCTGGATCGGGAAACCTGCCACAAAACACCGTTGGACCATCACGTTACTCCGCCAGAACGCCGAGTTGTCTCAAAGTTGCGAGAACCTCAAGGAGGGGCAAACCGAGGATGGTGAAATGATCCCCGTCGACAGAGGTGAAAAGCTGGCTACCTACGCCTTCGAGCTGGTAGCAACCGACGCTTCCCAACGCACCCTCGCCAGCGACATCGAGGTAGAGCGCCAGGAAACCTGCTGTCAACGAGCGCATCCGCAACTTTGCAGAACTTGTCCCTTCAGCCAGCACATGGCCGCTTCTGGCGAGGCAGAACGCCGACGTAAGGACATGCTCTTTTCCGGCAAGGCTCATCAGTTGTTGGCGTGCAGCGTCGCGGTGTACTGGTTTATGGAAACTCAGCCCCTCACAGTGCAAGGTCTGATCAGCACCCAGCACAAGCCTATCGGGAAATCGCGCACTGACGTTCAGAGACTTGGTGCGGGCCAGCACACGAGCAATGTCTGTTTGCAGCCCGCCATGTTCTGCTTCGACTGCACGTTCATCGATCCGCGCGGGGCAGACATCCACGGGCAGCCCACTGCGGTGCAACATCTCCAGACGTGCCGGGCTCGCAGATGCCAGCAGCAAAGGACTGTCATGCAGCCAGAAACCAGACGACGAGTGGGTTGTTGGAGGTGCCACTGACACATCACATCGCGATGAACTTGAGACGATGGTCACGTAACAGATCGAGAATTGCCGCAGCGGTTTCTTCGATGGAACGCCGCGTCACGTCGATCACCGGCCAGCCACGCCTCGCGAACAGCTTGCGAGAGTTGGCTATCTCGGCTGCGACCGCTTCATGGTCGACGTAAGAACTGTCATCACTGGCATTCAGCGACAGCAGGCGGTTCTGGCGGATCTGGACGATCCGTTCAGGCGCCGCGACGAGGCCAACGATCAGTGGTTTCTTAAGTCCATCAAGCTGGGCCGGAGGTGCGATGCCTGGCACCAGCGGGATATTGGCTGTCCTGACACCGCGATTGGCGAGGTAAATACTGGTGGGTGTCTTGGACGTGCGGCTGAT
>JBOFFB010000486.1:0-1731 GCA_051648385.1 Allobosea sp. | reverse complement strand
GAGACGCTGCTGGTATGCGGCGTCACCACTGAGGTCTGCGTCAACACCACCGTGCGGGAAGCCAACGACCGCGGCTACCGCTGCGTCGTGCTGGCCGACTGCTGCGCATCCTACTTCCCCGAATTTCACGAAATGGGTCTGCGCATGATCAAGGCGCAGGGCGGCATCTTCGGCTGGGTCAGCTCATCGACAGAGGTTTTAGCGGCACTGAATTCCGAACCATCGAAAATGATTGCATAGGGGCGCGCGATGAGCACATCAGACACGACGGTGACGTCCGGCAAACCGATCCTGTGGGCGCCCGGCGACTGGAACGCCTTCTTCGGCTTCGGCACCAACATCCTTGTCAATATGCTGACGCTGACGGCGCTGCTGCGCTTCGTGCTGAAGATGCCGGACTCGCTGGTGTTCGGCCGCATCCTGCCCGCGCTCGGGCTGATGATGTTTCTCTCAACGATGTACTACGCGTGGCTGGCCTATCGGCTGGCGCAGAAGACCGGACGCAGCGATGTCTGTGCGCTGCCGTCCGGCGTCAGCGTGCCGCACATGTTTATCGTCACGTTCGTGATCATGCTGCCGATTTTGCTGAAGACCAATGATCCGATCAAGGCATGGGAAGCGGGCCTGACCTGGGTGTTCATCCAGAGCTTCATCCTGATGGCGGGCGGGTTCATCGCACCATGGATTCAACGCATCACACCGCGCGCCGCGTTGCTCGGCACGCTCGCTGGCGTCTCCGTCGCGTTCATCTCGATGCGGCCAGCATTTGAGATGTTCATGACGCCGGTCATTGGTCTCACATGCTTTGCGGTGATCCTCGCCAGTTGGTTCGGCGGCGTGAAGTATCCCAAGGGTATTCCGGCGGGCCTCGTCGCCATCTTCGTCGGCACCGTGATCGCGTGGGGCTCCAATCTCTTCGGCCTCAACATCGGCGGCATGAGTCTGGCGAAGCTCGGGGCAGCCTTCAGCAATATCGGATTCTCGTTGCCGATCCCTGCCATCGGGCACGTCTTCTCCGGCTTTGAATTTATCGGCATTATCCTGGTCACTGCGATCCCGTTCGGCGTCTATGACCTCGTCGAGGCGATGGACAATGTGGAAAGCGCGGAAGCCGCCGGCGATCATTACCCGACCACACGCGTGCTCACCGCCGACGGCGTCGTCAGCCTGATCGGCGCGCTGATGGGCAACCCCTTTATCAACGCGGTGTATATCGGCCATCCCGGCTGGAAGGCGATGGGCGGACGCATCGGCTATTCCGCCGCGACCGGACTGATGGTGATCGCGCTGGCCTGGCTTGGCGTGATCTCGCTGCTGCTCAATCTTGTACCGGTTGTCGCGATCCTGCCGATCCTGCTCTACATCGGCATGCTGGTCGGCGCGCAGGCGTTTCAGGCCACGCCCGCCTCTCATGCCCCGGCCATTGTGCTGGCGCTGACGCCGCATCTCGCCGCATGGGGCAAGACGCTGGTGGATGGCGCACTCACCGCGGCGGGCACCAGCGCAGCAGCTGTCGGCATGGACAAGCTCGGTGCCACCGGCGTGCTTTATCATGGCCTCGAAATTCTCGGCGAAGGCTCGATCCTCTCGGGGCTCGTGCTGGCGGCGATGGCGGTGTTCGTGATCGAGCGCGATTTTGTCAGGGCGTCCGCGTTCGCAGCCGCCGGTGCGGCGCTGACCTTCTTCGGCTTCATGCACGGACCCGCGGTCGGCATTGGCGTGACGCCCGGC
>JBOFFB010000485.1:0-3486 GCA_051648385.1 Allobosea sp. | reverse complement strand
GGCGTCACGGCCAGCGACATCGTGGCGGTGTTCGACAAGGCTCCGACCAAGCAGGGCAAGCTCATGCCCGGCAGCCACATCCCGATCATGAACCCGTCCGAGATCGCGGCCATCAAACCTGACTACCTCGTCATCCTGCCATGGAACATCGCACCCGAGGTCATGGCCCAGCAAACTGGCATCGCAGAATGGGGCGGACGGTTCGTCACCGCCATTCCGACCACGAAGGTCCTGTGACGTGAAGTTCGTGCCGACCGCCCTGCCCGGCGTGATCGTTGGCGAGCCCGAGCCGCACTGCGATGAACGCGGCTTCTTCGCCCGCGTCTACTGCCCGGCGGAATTCGCCAAAGCCGGGATCGATTTTGCGCCAACCCAGGTCAATCTCTCACGCAACATCCATCGGCACACGCTGCGAGGACTGCACTATCAGGATGCGCCCAATGCCGAAGCCAAACTTATCCGGGTCACCAAAGGCCGAATCTTCGAGGTGGTTGTCGACCTTCGCAATGGCACGCCGACACATCTGTGCTGGATCAGCCTCGAGCTCGACGCGACCAGTGCAAAAGCCATCTTCGTACCGGAGGGCTGCGCCCATGGCTTCATGACACTGGAGCCGGACACCGACATTCTTTACCAGATGGGCAGGGATTATGTTCCGGGATTGGCGCGCGGCCTGCGCTGGAATGACACTCGGCTTGGCATCATCTGGCCAACGCTGCCCACGCAGATATCGTCCCAGGATCACGACTGGCCGTTGATCAGCTGACGGAACGACCGGGTACATTGCACCCAAGTAATTGAAATAATGATGTTAACTATTCATTAGGGTTAACAAATCATGATCATGCTCAGGCGATTCAGAAGGGTCGCTGGTCCAGAATGGGACACGCGATCAAATGAACGACATTGTTCTCTCCAAGGGTATTCGCAGCAACCTCCTCTCGCTGCAGAATGCGTCCGAACTGCAGGACAAGACCCAGATCCGCCTGTCCACCGGGCGGAAGGTCAATTCGGCCCTTGATGACCCGCTGAACTATTTCCAGTCAGAGGGCTTTTCGTCCCGTGGCAAGGACCTGACCCGCCTGCTCGACAACATGGGCCTCGGCATCAAGACCATCGAGGCAGCGGACAATGGCCTGAAAGCCATCACGCGCATGGTCGAGCAGATGCAGGCAGGCCTGCGCACGGCGCTGAACTCCAATGCGAGCAATGCCAAGCTCTCGACCGGCATGGACCTCGTCAACCGCCGCTCGATCGACTACGGCACCAACCCGAACCTGCTCAACACATCCACTCCGCCCGGCCCATTGCGCACAGGCGACGCGATGGCGATCACGTTCACCGTGCCTTCGAACCCGACACTGCCTGCCACCACCATGAACTTCACCATCGGTGCCCCGGCCATCACGACGGCGCAGGACCTTGTCGCAGCGATCAATGCCACCCCGGCCAACAACAACGCCACGACCGGCGAACGTTATGTCAACGCTTCGGTGGACGCCGGCGGGCGGCTCGTCATCGACAACACCACCACGGGCTCACTCCAGCTGCAGTGGACCCCAACAGCCGTTGTGCCTCCTGCCGTTGCCACCAATCTCAACAGTCTGTTCGGCACGTTCGAGCCCCCGCTGGCAGGTTCGACACCGCTCGACACCGGCACGATACAGTCGGCCACAAACACGACGCGCGCAAAATTTGCGGAGCAATACAACGACCTGCTGACACAGATCAGCTTCACGGCGAAGGACTCAAGCTACAACGGCACCAATCTGCTTTACGGGCAGAGCCTTGACATGATCTTCAACGAGGATGCCACCACGCGGATGGTCATCCGCGGCGTGGTGTTCGATTCAGCCGGTATCGGCCTCGCGTCGACCGATGTGCGGCGAAACCTGCAATCGGACACCGAGATCAATGCCGCACTCGTAAAGCTCACGGAATCGATCAAGATCATCCGGGCCCAGGCCGCCACGTTCGGTGCCAACAACACCGTCGCGACCACCCGCGAGGCCTTCACCAAGGAAGCCGTCAAGCTGCTCAAACAGGGCGCCGACAACCTTGTGGTGGCCGATCTCAACGAGGAAGGGGCGAACCTCCTCGCGCTTCAGACCCGCCAGCAGCTGTCGACGCAGGCACTGTCGTTGGCTTCGCAGTCCGACCAGGCCATTCTCAGGCTGTTCGGCTGATCCCGTAATCAGCGCCGCAAGGCGGAGCTACAAGGAAGCCGACATGGCCCTGAAAGTCGAACTGAAGCCGAACGAGCGCATCATCATCGGCACGGTGGTGATCCGCGCCGACGACCAGCGCACGCGGCTGTTCATTGAAGGCGAAGCGCCGATCTTGCGCGAAAAAGACATACTGACGCATAGAACAGCTAATAGCCCGGCCAAACGCATCTATCTTGCCGTGCAGCTCATGTACCTGGATCAAGATGTTGGTAAGCATCACGAGATTTATTTCACGCTGGTGCGCGAATTTCTCGAGGCAGTACCCAGTTCCGCCGCCGCGATCGCCGAACTCAATAACCGCATCTTAAATGGTGATCTCTACAAGGCGTTGAAAGCAGCAAAAAAGCTGATCACATATGAGAGCGAGCTCCTAGATCATGTCCTACGCGGCGAACGCCTACGCGAAGACAGCCCAAGCGGCACCAATCAGCCCACGTGAGCTTGAAGCGCATGTGCTGATCAAGTCAGCGGCTCGGCTGCAAGCCATCCGCGAAAACTATGCCGAGAAAAAGGACGAACTCGACGCAGCACTTGTGATCAACCGCAAGATCTGGACGATTCTGGTCGGCGCTGTCAGCGAAGAGGACAGCCACGTGCCTCTCGACATCAAGCGCAACATCATCGGGCTTGGCATGTTCATCTTCAACCATACCATCGCGCTGACTGCCCAACACGAAATCGACCCCGCCAAGCTGAGTGTGCTGATCAACATCAACCGCGAGATCGCCTCAGGCCTGCGCACCGACCCGAACGCCCGACCCGCGCCGGAAGCGGCTTGACCGACGGAGAATGCCGAAGCTCTTAGAGCCCGATTTAAAAGTAGTTGAGCGATATCAGTAGGTTGTGATTCCCTTTTGGTGCTGAATCAAATGGGGTTTCCGATGACCTGGACCGCTATCGCTCGTGCCGAGCATAACCGTGATCGTTTGCGTTTTCCAAGTGATTTGACTGACCGGGAATGGGCAGTGATCGCGCCGCTGGTTCCTGCCGCCAAGCGCGGCGGACGGCCCAGAAGCACGGACATGCGCGATGTTGTGGAAGCGATCCTCTTCATCGCGTCGAGCGGCTGCCAGTGGCGCATGCTGCCGGGCGACTTTCCACCTGTCTCGACCGTCCGCGGCTATTTCTATCGCTGGCGCGACAGCGGCCTTCTGGAGACGATCAACCAGCTTCTGGTGATGACCGCACGCGAGATCGAGGGCAAGCAGGCTCAGCCCACTGCTGGCATTATCGACAGCCAGAGCGTCAAAACCACCGA
>JBOFFB010000484.1:0-3363 GCA_051648385.1 Allobosea sp. | reverse complement strand
ATTGGTTGCCGGAGATCGCTTGGCGGGACAGTGTAGCAGAGGGTGGCAATCGGGCCGGAAGCTATCGCGTCCGCCTATCAAGCCAGACGACAGTTCGCGCTCTTTATCCGCGTGAATGATTTACAGGAGACAGGTTTCTGAGTTCATCCAGCAACGGAACTGAGACTCTGATCCCGTCTCTCTCACTGCGTTGAAGGGCCGTATAACGCCGGTCGGATGGCAGCCGAACACCAGACTGGGCGCGCGCCTCGGCAAAAAAGGTTTCAGCCCGCTGCTGCCAGTCATCTGTCAAACCGGCGTTAAACACAGCGGGGCTGAGGGCAATCAGCAATTCTCCTCCAACCGGCGGGCCACCGTCACCATTGTCCAGAGTTGCTGCTTCCCGACTGGTGGGTTCGCCGATCAAAGGTCCGGCCAGAAGCTCCACCATCATCGACAAGGCCGACCCCTTGTAGCCACCAAAAGGCAAAAGAGCGCCCGCCAGTGCCGAACTCGGGTCGAGCGTCGGCTCACCGGAGGCATCAATGCCCCATCCCGGGGGCAGTGGTTTCCCCGCACGGCTCATGAGTTCAATTTCCCCACGTGCGACCACGCTGGTGGCAAAGTCGAACATGAAGGGGCGCCCGTCGCCGCCTGGCCAACCGAAGGCAATCGGGTTCGTGCCCATAAGGCGGCGGGTGCCGCCATGCGGCGCCACGATGCATTGTCCGATCGTGAAGGCCCAGCAGGCAAGACCTGCGTCGACGATCGGATCGATATCATGCCAGAGCGCCGAAAAATGATGGCAGTTCGTCAGGGCGAGGGCAGCGATTCCATTGGCCTTGGCGACTTCGATCAGAGCCGGTGCACCGATCGCATGGGCAGCCGGGGCAAAGCCGTTACCACCATCAACGCGCAGAAAGCTGCCTGCCATTCGATCGAAGCGAGGCTGGGCCGTTGCGTTGACACGCCCGCTGC
The DNA here is from genome assembly GCA_051648385.1 of Allobosea sp. Lineage (GTDB taxonomy): Bacteria > Pseudomonadota > Alphaproteobacteria > Rhizobiales > Beijerinckiaceae > Allobosea. The sequence continues at coordinate 2,406 of JBOFFB010000484.1, read as the reverse complement.
GGATACTGCCGACATAGCCTATCAGTCTGTAGAGACCGTGCGAGGGGCATTCCGCGGCCTCGGTAACGGCCATAGCACGCGATATTGGACCCGCCTGGTGATCGGCCAGGCCGTTGTCACGCAGGATGCCCAAAGCGAAGGCTTCGACCTCCGCGATGGTCATCACTGTCGTTGGCTCGTGCCGCCCGGCGATCATTTTAGCGTTCTACAGCAATGCGATACCCGCAAAGGTCGTTCGAATTGCCGCTGCTGAAACCAGCAACTCTCAATGTCGCATCCGCCTTCATCCCTTTCAGTTCGACATTTTCACCCAGGACGCATACCAGATCTTGAACAGCTCGAGCTGTTCACGCGCGAAGGTCATCTGGCTCGCGGAAAGCGCGTCGTCAGGGTTGAAGTGCAAGCCATATTCGGGGCTTCCTTCGAGCACCATCAGGTACTTGTAGAACAATACGAGATCGACCCCCTCATCGAAGGTCGAGAGCACCATCAGCGCATCCTCCAGCTCGCGTGCCTGGCGCCTGGCGAGCGCGTTGCCAGCCGCGGCTGCCTCGCACAACTGCGCAAGGTGCAGCACCTCCTTGGGTAGTACATTGCCAATGCCGGTGATCGCACCCCTGGCTCCACAATTCACATAGCCGTGGAACACGCCCGTATCGACGCCGACCATCAGTGTCAGCGCAGGCGAGCGCCCAGTGATATGTTCGGCAGCATAGCTCATGGCTTTTGTACTTCCGAACTCCTTGAAGCCGACAAGTTGCGGGTATCTTTCATGCAACGCGAAGAACAGGTCCGCCTTCGTCTCGAAGCCATAGTAAGGGCTATTGTAGATGACCGTCGGCAGATCGACGCCTGCGTCAAGAATGCTCGCGAAATGCGCGTACTGCGCGGCCGGCGAAGAACCGCGGGACAGCACGCGTGGAATGGCCATCAGGCCGGCTGCACCAACTTTCTTGGCGTGAGCTGCCAGCGCCGCCGCCCGCATGGGGTTCTGGGCACCGGTTCCGACGATCACACGCAACCCTGCCTTGACCAGGGCCTCGACACCGGTCATGCGCTGCTCGTCTGTCAGGAGCGGCCAGTCTCCCATTGATCCACAATAGATCACGCCAGCCATCCCTGCGGCGACCAACTCCTTGCCCTTGCGCACCAGCGCGTCGAAGTCAGGCGAGCGGTCAGGCCGGCACGGGGTCATCAACGCCGGCATCACGCCGGAAAACACACTCTTGCTCATGAGTTTCTCGCTTCTGGCAGGAGCCGCCACCGCCCGGAGCGGCGGCGAGCTCTGATATGCGTGATCAGATCGATGCGCCGATCTTGCGAAGGCTGGCGATCACTGGTGCTTTGGGCATCCAGATCTTGTCAAACTCGGCGATGACCGCCTCGGTATCGGCAACCGCCACTTGACGGATTGGAATCGGGGCTTTTTTGAAGCTTTCGATCAGGTTAGGCTCGTTGCCGGCGAGTTCATCGATCTGGCTGTCGAGTGTCTCCTTCACCATCTTCGTGATGATGTCCTTGTCCCCGGCCGGAAGTGCCTGCCAGACCCGGCCCGAAACGAGGGCTGCAAACGGCATGAAAACCGCATTCATCTGCAAGATGACCTTGGAAACCTTGTCGAAGCGCTGGTTCCAGGAGAACTCGAGGTCCGCCTCCAGTCCGTCAACCTGCCCATTCGACATGGCGTCAAACACCTGGGGCGTCGGGATGGGCGTCGGCGCTGCGCCCAGCAGCTGATAGAAGTCCCTGTACACGGGAGTGGGGTTGATGCGCAGCTTCATTCCTTTGATGTCGGCGAGCGATTGCAGGTCCCTCGAAGAGAAGATCGCCCGCATGCCCGTGATACCCCACCCCAGACCGATGGTGCCCGTCTCGCGAGGAAGCACATCGAACAGCTTCACCACTTCGGGGTGACGGACGAATTTCGCGACGGCCGGCGTTGAGCGCACCAGATAGGGCGCGTTTATCGAGGCCAGATGCGGCACGCGAGAGCCCAGTTCGGCGGCCTGGATGAAGCCCATGTCGAGCGCTCCCGACTGGAGTTGCTGCATCATGGCAGACTCGTTTCCAAGCTGGCCGGAATGGAACACTGTCATCGTCAGACGGCCGTTGGTCGCAGCCTTGAGTTTCTCACCCAGGGCAAGGGCAGCCGTGTTCCAGGAATGACCGACCGGGGTAATGATTCCGAGCCGGAGTTCCTTTGCCTGGGCAAGGGCCAGCGACGGAGCAGCGATCGGAAGTGAGGCACCGATCGCGAGAATCTGGCGGCGAGACAGTGTCATGACATTCCTCCTTTTGGAATTCGAGTTCATTTCAGCAGGGCGAGCGACAACCATGGATAAATTGAAAGCAAGACAAGCAGCACGCAGGCCACGCCGAAAAACGGCAGCGTGACCATGAACATCT
>JBOFFB010000483.1:0-6186 GCA_051648385.1 Allobosea sp. | reverse complement strand
GAAACCGGCGCGGTAGTGCACCCGGCTTTTCAGCAGGATATAGCGGCAATGCGCCGGATCGATGCCGATATGGGTGAAGATGCCCGCGTCCCATGGCTCATGGTGCAGGCTGGTGACGACGATCTGCATGCCGCCGGTCTCGAACACCGCTGTCGGCCCTGCCGTGACGCGGGAGCCGGTGTACATCGGCCCGCGCACGGTCCACTCGCCATCTGACAGCCGCCGGACCTTGCCCGTCAGCGTCAGCGGCCTTGCTGGAAAGCCGATAGAAGGCATGGCTGACTTGCCTCCAAGTTCCAGCGTGATCGTGGCGCCAACACCGGCCTTCTGCATCGCCTGGACAGCGTCCGGGTCCCACACCGCAGCCATCGCCACGCCTTCGAGCTCTTGCCGCAACACCTCGGCGATCACCGTCATCACATCGGACGTGCCGCCAGAGCCGACATTGTCGGCGTGATCCAGCAGCACAACCGGACCATCCGTGATCGTTTTCGCGCGCGCCACGGCAGCTTCCAGCGGGTGGTGCACATGGAACCAGTCAGTGCGGGTGTCTCGGGCGTAGCTGAGCAACCGGTCGCGCGCCGCTTGTCCATCACTCTTGCCTGCATCGGCCACCACCACCATCGACAGCCCCGCATCGGGGATATCCGCCATCGGAAAGCCCCCGAAGATCGAAGCTGCAAGGATGTCGTGCCGCGCCTCCTCAATGAGGCAGGCGGCAATCGCGCCTGCCATCGGCTCCTCGTCAGAGCCCATGCGCAGGGTCTGCGCGAGGATGCCCGCCTGTCCCCAGCAGATCACAGGGTTGATCTCGCCTTTAAGGGCTCGCAGCATGATGCGCCCGCACTGTTCGCCCGCCTTGTACATGTCGATGTGCGGATAGGTCTTGTACCCGACGACGACCGTGGCGTTGTCCATGATCGCGTCGGTCATGTTGCCGTGCATGTCGAAGGTGACGGCGATGGGCAAGCCGGGCGCGATCTCGCGCATGCGCTGGAGCAGCGGGCCTTCGCCATCGACCATGCCGTCTGGCACCATCGCGCCGTGCAGGTCGAGCAGTGCCGCATCGAACGGGCCTTGTGTGGCCAGCGCCTCAAGGATGCGGCTGGTCAGGTACTCGTAAGCCTCGGCGGACACCGGGCCGGATGGCATGCCTTCGGCGGCGATTGGCGTGACGATCTCGGCTCCGACCTCGGCGGCGAGGTCGATGTAGGCGGCGATGGGGTGGTTGGTTCCGCGATAGGCCGTCACAACCGCATCGCCTTCGTGCAGTCCCCAGTCGCGAAAGCGCTGGAGCGGCGTCGGCACGGGCGAGAACGTGTTGGTTTCGTGCTTCATCATCGCAAGCAGGAGACGCATCAGGCGGACTTTCTCTGGGAAAAAAACTGCCCGCACAACGGGCTTTGACTGAACAATCAGACTCCAAGTTGACAGAAGGCGCAATGCCGTTCTGTAATCAGATAAGAACTGGCCTTGGGAGGGTCCAAGCCTGTGGAGGGATATCGGACATGAGCATTTCTCGTCGTGAACTGATGGCAGGCGCAGCAGCGCTGACGGGCGGCCTCGCCCTTCCGGGCTCGCAAGCCGCCCTTGCACAAGCTTCGCCGAAGGGCGTGCTGCGCGTCATTCCGCATGCGGCGCTGACCACGCTCGATCCGGTGGCGACCACAGGCTACATCGTGCGCAACCATGGCTACATGGTCTGGGACACGCTGTTCGCGCAGGACGAGCAACTGGCCATCAAGCCGCAGATGGCGAGCGGCGTCGAGATTTCCGCCGACAAGCTGACCTACCGTATCACCTTGCGCAATGGGCTTGCCTGGCATGATGACACGGAAGTCACCTCCGCCGACTGCGTGCCCTCGCTGGTGCGCTGGGGTCAGGCTGACGGCATGGGCCGCAGGCTCTTCACCTATATCGACAGCATCGCCACTGACGGGCCGAAAGTCATCGTCATCAAGCTCAAGCGCCCATACGGCCTTGTGCTCGAATCGATCGGCAAGCTGTCGACCAACGTGCCATTCATGATGCCGAAGCGTTTCGCCGAGAAGCCGACCTCCGATCGCCTCGGGGCGGACGATATGATGGGCTCCGGTCCGTTCCGCTGGAACAAGGCCGAATATCGCCCCGGCGCGCGCGTGGTCTATGACCGCAACGCCAAGTATGTGCCGCGCTCCGAGGCCGCCTCGAACGCGTCGGGTGGCAAGGTCGTGCATCTCGACCGCGTCGAATGGGTCAACTTCCCCGATCCGAACACCGCGCTGAACGCGCTGGTTTCGGGCGAAGTGGACTACTACGAGCAGATCCCGGCTGACCTGTTGCCCATCGTCAGCCGCGCTCCGGGCGTCAAGGTCGCCAACTTCAACCCGCTCGGCAACTTGGGCATGGCCCGCTTCAATGCGCTGCAGGGGCCGACCGCCAACCCTGCCATCCGCCGCGCCATTGCCAAGGCGATCAACCAGAGCGAATTGCTGAAGGTCGCCATCGGCAACCCGGAATTCTACAAGACCTGCACCTCGGTTTATCCGTGCGGCACTACATTCGAGAGCAATGCGGGTGCGGAACTCATGGCGAAATCCTCGCTGGATGAGGCCCGTGCCATGCTTCGCGCCGCTGGCTACAACGGCGAGAAGATCGTGCTTCTGGCCACCACCGACATTCCCGTGCAGAGCGCCATGGCGCAGTACACGGCTGATGTGCTCAAGCGCATCGGCATGAATGTTGACGCTCAGGCGATGGACTGGGCCACCGTGCTGCAGCGCCGCACCTCGAAGAACCCGATCGATCAGGGTGGCTGGAGCATGTTCTTCACCTGGTGGGAGGGCGCGGACCTGCTTGATCCGGTCATCCAGTTCGCGCTGTCAGGCCTTGGCGAGCAAGGCGCATGGGTCGGCTGGTCAAAGGATGACGACATGGAGAAGCTGCGTACGGCCTATGCCGAGTCCGGCTCCGTCGGCGACCAGAAGACAATCGCTGCACAGGTGCAGGCGCGTGCCTTCGAGCAGAGCTTCAGCGTCTATACCGGCATGTTTTATGTGCCGACAGGCTTCCGCGACAATGTCTCGGGCATCCTCAACGCGCCGCCGTTCTTCTGGAACATCAAGAAGGCGTGATGCAGTTTTGCAGTGTCATCACCGGCCTTGTGCCGGTGATCTCGACCAAGGATGCCACCCCTCTGCCCGAGATGACCGGCACAAGGCCGGTCATGACACTGCTTGATGGGTCGCTGCGGCGGCCCAAGAGTACTGAAAGTCCCCCATGCTTCGCCTGATCGCCACACGCGTGCTCTCCACCATTCCCGTCATGGGGGTGGTGGCATTGATCGTGTTCTTCATGCTGCGCCTGTCGGGTGATCCGGCGGCGATCCTTGCTGGCGATACCGCCTCGTCCGAACAGGTCGAGCGGGTGCGCATCGCGCTTGGGCTGACCAAGCCGCTACATGAGCAATTCTTCGGCTGGATCGGGCAATTGCTGCGCTTCGATCTCGGCACGTCGCTCTTCACTGGCCTGCCTGTGACCACGCTCATCGCCCAGCGCATAGAGCCGACCGCGATGCTGGCGCTGACCACCATCATCTTCTCGGTGCTGGTCGCCGTGCCGATGGGCGTGCTCGCGGCCTGGAAATCCGGCGGCTGGATCGACCGGCTGGTGATGGTCGTCTGCGTGCTCGGCTTTTCGGTGCCGGTGTTCGTGATGGGTTATTTCCTGATCTTCAATTTCGCCATCACGCTGCGCTGGTTTCCGGTGCAGGGCTACACCAGCCCGTTCGTCGATTTTGGCCGCTTTCTCACCCAGATCACCCTGCCGACAATCACGCTGTCGTTCATCTATGTGGCACTGATCGCCCGCATCACGCGGGCCAGCGTCATCGAGGTGTTGGGCGAGGATTACATCCGCACCGCCCGCGCCAAGGGCCAGGTCGAGGCCAAGGTGCTGTTCCGTCATGCGCTGAAGAACGCAGCCGTGCCGATTGTCACGGTGATTGGCCTTGGCGTTGCGCTGCTGATCGGCGGGGTCGTCGTCACCGAAAGCGTCTACAACATTCCCGGTCTGGGGAGGCTCGTGGTCGATGCGATCACGCGGCGCGATTACCCGATCATCCAGGGGCTGATCCTGTTCTTCGCCCTCATCTACGTCGTGCTCAACCTGATCATCGACATCATCTACACCATCGTCGATCCGAGGATACGCTATTGAGCGCGACCGCCACCACCATGCCTGCGGCGCGGCTCACCGGGCTGTTCCCGTTCCTCAGGCGTTATCCGCTTGTTGCCATTGCGGGCCTTGTGCTCGGTGCCATCGTGCTGGCGGCGGTATTTGCGCCATTCATGTTCACGCGTGACCCGACCGCGATCACACCGCTGCAGCGCCTTCGCCCCGCCTCTGAAGCCTACTGGCTTGGCACCGACCATCTCGGCCGCGATATCTGGAGCCGGCTGGTCTATGGCGCGCGCGTCTCGGTCATGGTGGGTCTGGCGGTCGCTGGTCTGTCGGTCCTGATCGGCCTCGTAGTCGGGCTGGTGGCAGGCTACATCCGCTGGCTCGATGCCATCGTCATGCGCGTCATGGACGGGCTGATGGCCATCCCCGGCATCCTGCTCGCCATCGCACTGGTGTCCGTGTCGGGCGCAAGCCTGATGACGGTGATCATCGCCATCATGGTACCGGAAATTCCGCGCGTGGTTCGCCTCGTGCGCTCGGTGGTGCTCACCGTGCGCGAGGAGCCCTATGTCGAGGCGGCGGTGTCGATCGGCACGCGCCTGCCTCTGATCCTGTTCCGGCACATCCTGCCCAACTGCATCCCACCGCTGATCGTGCAGGCGACGTATGTGTGCGCCTCCGCCATGCTGACCGAAGCCATCCTGTCATTTCTGGGAGCAGGCACGCCGCCGTCGATCCCGAGCTGGGGCAACATGGTGGCCGAGGCGCGGCTGCTCTTCCAGATCGCGCCATGGAACCTGCTCTGGCCCGGCATCGCGCTGGCCGTCACCATCCTGGCCGTCAACATCCTTGGCGATGGCCTGCGTGACCGGCTCGACCCCAAGCTCGCGAAACGCATGTGATGATGACAACGAACATGGCCGTCACCGACCCAAATAGACCCGTCCTCATCATCGAAAACCTGTTTGTCGACTTGCCGCGCGGGGCTGACCGCAAGCATGCGGTCGAGGGCCTGTCGCTGATCGTCAATCCCGGCGAGATCGTCTGCGTCGTCGGCGAGAGCGGCTCGGGCAAGTCGGTTACCGCGCAATCAGTGATGGGCCTCTTGCCCAAGGGCCAGCTCACCCGCAGCGCCGGCAAGATCATCCTCGAAGGCGAGGATATCAGCCATGTCAGCATGGACCGCCTGCGCGACCTGCGCGGCACCCGCATGGCGATGATCTTCCAGGAACCGATGACGGCGCTGAACCCGGTGATGACCTGCGGCGACCAGATCGACGAAGTACTCTCGATCCACACGGACCTCGGCAGCGACGAGCGCAAGGCCAAGGTGCTGGAGATCATGGCGGCAACCGGTCTGCCCGACGTGGGCCAGCTGTTCGACGCTTATCCGCACCAACTTTCCGGCGGCCAGAGGCAGCGCGTGATGATCGCATCTGCACTGGTACTCGACCCGGCACTGCTGATTGCCGACGAGCCAACCACGGCGCTCGATGTCACCACCCAGAAACAGATCCTGCAACTGATCCGCGAACTTCAGCAGCGGCGCGGCACGGGCGTGCTGTTCATCACCCATGATTTCGGCGTGGTCGCGGAAATCGCTGACCGCGTCGCCGTCATGCGTCATGGCAAACTCGTCGAGCAGGGGCCGGTGGCCGAGGTGCTGCGCCGCCCGCGCGAGGACTATACCAAGATGCTGATCAGCTCGGTGCCCAGCCTTGAACCGCCAAAGCGCGCCGCCATCACCGTTGGCGAGGTGGCGCTGAAGACCACGGCACTTGCCAAGACCTACGGGGCGCTCAGCCTGTTCGGCAAGGGCCGCGTGGTGAAGGCTGCAACCGATGTGACCATCGAGGTCAGGCGCGGCGAGACGCTCGGCATCGTCGGCGAGTCAGGCTCCGGCAAATCGACCGTGGCGCGTTGCGTGGCCCGGCTGATCGACCCGACCGATGGCGAAGTCCGCATCGCCGGCGTCGACATCGCCAAGATGAGCCAGGGCGAACTCCGCCCCTATCGCCGCAAGGT
>JBOFFB010000482.1:0-11282 GCA_051648385.1 Allobosea sp. | reverse complement strand
CATGTCGGCGGCTGCATCGTGTTTGCCAATGCCTCGCCGGGCGCGGCCTTGGCCCATGATCCTGATGGTCACGGCCATGTCTATCACCGCGCCGTCAGTCAGGCACCGAGCCGTGCGCCCGCTGCTGATCCCTTGCAGGTTACGCTTTCGCCAGCGGGCGATGCAGCCATGGCAGAGCGCTTCATTGCCGAAGTGCTGCACGAACGTCGACCAGCACATGCGGTACTTTGGCTATCCAATCCGGACGATACCCAGCATGACAATCCGCTTGGATCCCCAGCCAGCCTCAACGCTATCGCCGAAGCCGATAGGCTGCTCGGACTGGTGATCGACGCGGTCGACGCGCTCGACCCAAATCGTGAGGATATTCTCCTTCTTGCAGGCTCTGATCACGGGCACGAGACGGTCCGCGCCTACATTCCCGTGGAAGCCGAGATGATCGCTGCCGGGCTGAAAGCCGGTGCTGATGACCCGTCGTTTGTCATCGTGCCGCAAGGCACAGGCTTTCTGGTCTACGCGTCACCTGACCAATCTGCCCGCGTCACGGCACTCCAAGAATGGTTATCCCAGCAGGATTGGTGTGGACGGATCGTGACGCACGACGCTCTCGCAAGCATCGGCCATGTGCCGGATAGTGGGGTCGTGCTGGCGGTTGGCATGGCGAGTACCAGCGACGCCAACCCATATGGCGTGCCGGGCATGACCTTTGTCGCCACGCGCTTCGAGACCACCGGACGAACGCTCAACAATGGCTCGCACGGCGGCATGGGCGCGTTCGAAACCAATCCGTTTCTCGTGGTCAGCGGTCACGGCTTCGTGCCGGGGTACAGTCACTCCGATGTCACGTCGCTGATCGATATCGCTCCAACTGTCCTCGCCCATCTCGGCCTCGACGCGAGTGGCGTCGATGGCAAAGCCCTTCAATCCACCGCCGATCATTCTGTCTAATCAGCTGCCAGGAGGCTCCCATGCTGTTCCCCGTAGATCGCCGCGCACTTCTGCTTGGCACCACAGCCGGTCTTGCCGGATTATCGCTTCCCACTTTCGCCCAAACGCAAGGCACACCGCGCCGTGGTGGCATCCTGCGCTATGCCGCTGGCGGCCTCGACACATCCGATTTCCACCGGCACACCGGTTCGATTTCAGTGCCACAGGTGATCGTCGAGGCTCTGACCTCGATCGCCGATGATGGCAGCGTCAGGCCGTTTCTCGCTGAAAGCTGGACGGTCTCGAGCGATGGCACTCTTTATACGTTCAAAATCCGTCCGAATGTCCGCTTCCACAACAACCGCGTGATGACCTCCGCTGACTTCCTCGCCAACTTCGAGCGAGTCAAAGCGCGGGTCACCGGTGGCTGGCTGGCATCTGCCATGAAACAGGTTGCCGGCTTTGAAACGCCAGATCCGCAGACCTTCATCGTCAGGATGCAGAAGCCATATGCGCCGCTCCTGAATCTGCTCTCGGAACTCTGGATTGTCGCGCCTGAAAGTGCAGGTTGGAATGAAACAATCTCCCGGCCCATCGGCACTGGCCCTTTCAAGTTCGAGCGCTGGACACCGAAGGTGGAACTGCTTGCGCCGCGCCATGATGGCTACTGGCAGGAGGGCAAACCTTATCTTGACGCGGTTCGCTTTGACCTCTCCGACAACGAACAACGTGACGTCGCCCTTCGCGCTGGCGATCTGCACATCGTGTCGATAGCCAACGACAAACTGGCTGAAATCGCCAATTTACCCGGCTACACTATCCATCCGCTGCGTGACACGACATGGTATTTCTGGTCGTTCAACAACCGCAAGCCACGCCCACCCTTCGACAAGATCCGTGTGCGCGAGGCCGTGAGCTATGCGCTCGACAAGCCTTCCTACATGTCCTTCATCGCCGGAGAGCGCGGCATCGCCACCAATCAGATGGTGGCACCGGGCAACTTCTATTTCGACCGGGCGATGCACGAGCGCGATACCCACGCCAAGCCCGATCTGGCGAAGGCGCGCGCCATCCTGCGTGAGGAGGGCATCAACCCGGCGACGACGCCACTGCGCGTGGTCTCGTGGCAGAATGCCTATGCCGAGGTCGCGGTTCAGATGGTTCGCGAACTGGGCTTCAGGATCGAGCATATCGCCCTCGACGACCTCGGCGCGCAACGCCGGCTTGGCGACTACGACTGGGACCTCGCGCCCATGGGCTCTGGCCCACGTGCCGACGTCTTCCTGCGCTATGTCCGCATGATGTCGGACGGACCCAACCCCGTTCTTTGGGGTGGTGTGCAAGACCCCGAGTTCGACCGCCTGACGCTGGCGGCGGTGGCAGAAGTGGACGACGCCAAACGTCGGGACTTCTATCTGCAGGCCTGGCAGCGCTCGATGGACCGCTACTACACCGTCGTTGCAGGCCATTCAGCCGAACACTATGCCTCCCGTCCCGAAATCAAGGGCTTTTCAGGCGGCTTCACATGGTCGCCGCACCGTGTCGATGGCGGGCTGGCTTTCACGTGGATGACACAAGGCTGATGTCGCTGCTGGCGGTCAGCCCATCTATCGTGGTGAAGGCTGGAGAACGATGGCCAATCGCTGTCTCGGTCGCTCTTGTGCTGCTGGTTTGTGCGGTGCTCGTGGCCCTTGTCGGACCCGAACTGTACGGGCTCGATCCGCTGGCGCAGAACTTGCGCCAGCGCAACCGACCGCCTTCCGAACTGGCGTGGCTGGGAACTGACCATCTGGGCCGGGACATTCTGGCGCGGCTGATCACCGGGCTGCGCATGAGCCTCCTGGTTGCCGGATTGGCGCTCTGCGTCGCAGCGTCGATCGGTGTCGTGCTTGGCCTCGTTGCATCGGCAGCAGGGGGTGCAACGCGCTGGATGTTCTTTGGCTTTGTCGATCTGCTGCGCGCGATGCCTGGCGTTTTGCTGGCGCTCGTGCTGGTCGCGGCGCTCGGTTCCGGCATTGGCCCCGTAGCGCTGGCGGTTGGGCTGACCTTTGCGCCGACCTTCGCGCTGGTGGCGCGCGAGGCCTATCAGCGGGAGCGTGCACTGCCTTATGTGGCAGCGATTGCCGCCTGTGGTGCCAAACCCATGCGGATTGCTTTTTCGCATCTGCTGCCGAACATCATCGGGCCGATCGTGACGCAGACTGCGATCATCTTCCCGCGCTGCATTGTCACTGAATCCGTCATGAGTTTTCTGGGTTTGGGAGCAGCCCCTGACAGCGCCACCTGGGGCCGGATGATCGCGCAGGCCGCTCGCTTCTTCGAGACCAACCCCACGGCGGTCATGGCACCGACCCTGGCGCTGGCGGGGCTGACCTTGTGTGTCGCGCTGATTGGCAACGAAGCTCGCAGAAGGCTTGACCCGATCCAGCGGGATCTGGCCCGATGAGCCGGACAGCCATTTTAAGTGCCTTGGCCGTGCTCGGCCGCAGCGTGCTGCTTGTCATGGGAATAACGATTCTCGTGTTCATTCTCCTGCGCATCGTGCCGGGCGATATCGTCGAATTGCTGGCCAGCGAGGGCGGCTTCAGCACCGGCCAGATGGAGCAGTTGCGCCAGGAACTCGGTCTTGACCGCTCATGGCCCGAACAACTCGTGATCTGGAGCGCCAACGCGTTGTCTGGCGATTTCGGTGTGTCATTGCGCTTTCAGCGGCCAATTTCGGAGATGATCTGGTCGGCCATGCCAGCGACCTTGCAGCTTGGTGCTCTCTCGTTCGCCATCGGGATGTCACTCGGCATCAGCACGGCGCTTGCTGCCGCGATCTGGCCGCGATCACCCTGGCGCACGGTTGTGGAAGCGCTCAATGTCTGGTCAGTGGCTTTCCCGACCTTCTGCGTCGGCTTCGCCTTCATCCTGATCTTCGTGCTCTGGCTGCGCTGGATGCCATTGCTGGGCAACCTGTGGCTTCCGGCGCTGGTACTGGGAATTGATATCGCCGGACAGATCGCCAAGCCTTTGCTTGAAGACATCGAGGAAGCCCGGCAAAGTGCATATGTCCGCACCGCTCAGGCGAAGGGTGTTCCGCGCCGCGTCATCATCTTGCGTCATGTCCTGCCAAACGCGCTGCCCTCGCTGCTGGCGCTCACAGGTCTGGTGCTTGGCGGGCTTGCTGGCGGGACCGTGACCATGGAAGTCCTTTTCGGCCATAACGGGCTTGGGCGTCTCACGCTCGATTCCGTGCTTGGGCGAGACTACACCGTGACTCAGGCGACCGTGATCATCATTGCGGCAACTGTCGTCCTTGCCAACGGGTTTGTTGCAATGCTCGGCAAGCTGCTCGATCCGCGCCGTGAAAAAACGGCTTGAGCCGACGCCGGCGAACTCAAGGCTGCGTTTCAGCAGATGCCACCGTATCGGCCTTGCGCTTTGCAGTGGCGCGGATGGTGAAAATCGCGGCACTCATGACCAACAGCGCATAGACCGGTGCCAGCATCACCGGAGCCGCAAAATGCCGGATGAAAATGATCTCGCTGACCAGAATGGAAGCGCGGAGATTGCGTGGCAGGTTATCGAACTTGCCACGCGCCTGATCCACCGCTTCCGAGACTGACGTCATTGATCAGGCACTGATACGTCCGCCGCGCGCAATGATCTGTTCGATCCTCTGCTCGGGAAACAATTGCACAGGAAGCTGGATGCGGGTCGGCGACACATCCTGATGATGCACCACGAGATTGTTCCCGCCAATCAGCATGATCGATGTCAGCACAGGGAAAAGGTAGCGCGGAACTGGCCCTTCAGTGCCGGTGAACTTCACACCCTGATTGTAGTGGACTGCGCCGACATTGATGAAGGGCAGGCCCTGCCAGACACCAGAGCAGGTGCGGTGCGTATGGCCCGCAACAATCTGCCGGATGTCGCCATGCGATTGAAGGCAGGCGCGGAAGGCAGCAGGATCACGCATGTTGATGCCATCGACCCGCATGCCGATCTCGAAAGGCGGATGATGCATGAAGATGTAGACCGGCCTGTCAGCAGCCTCGATCAGCCGTGCGCTCAGCCAGGCAAGCCGCTTCTCGCACATGTGGCCGTTCACGTAGTCATGCTCGAAGGTATCAAGGAAGATCAGGCGGCCCATAGCCGTGTCGAGCACAGAATGAACGAAACCGTCATCATCAGCATGAAGATCTGGGAAGACAGACCTGAAGGTATCACGGTCGTCATGGTTGCCAATCAGCACGCGCACCGGGACGTTCATCGCATTGAGGCGGCTTTCAAGCTGCCGATAAGCTGGCTCGGCACCGTGATCCGCCAGATCACCCAGCAGCACACAAAGATCTGAATCAGCATGGTTCTGCGCGAGGTCTTGCAGCGCCAGATCGAAGCGCTCAGCCGTATCAAGACCCTTGGAGGTTTCGCCAGGCGCAAGCAGGTGAATATCGGAGATGATGTAGATTTTCATGGGATGCGTTGTCCTGCTTTTATCTGCCAAGTACTGTGATCAAGCCCTGAATGGGACTGTGTAGCTTCTGCATGTTCAATCGTTGGATCATAAAGCAACCTCAGCGTATCGCAGCTGATCTGGCCTGGCTTTGCGTCCAAAACAATCTTGCCGGCACGCATGGCGATGATGCGGTCTGCATAGCGCAAGGCCAGATCGGTCTGGTGCAGGCTGCACAGGACACCAAGGCCACGTTCCCGCGCAGTGGCCTGCAAGGTCTGCATGACGCTGTCGGATGTTGCAGGATCGAGGCTTGCCACCGGCTCGTCAGCCAGAATGATACGGCATTGTTGAGCGATCACGCGGGCAATCGCGACGCGTTGCTGTTGCCCACCCGACAGGCTGTCTGCGCGTTGGTAAGCGCGGCCGAGCAAGCCAACGCTGTCCAGCGCTTCCAATGCGAGCGTCCGATCTGCGGAACTGAAATGTCTGAGCACGACGCGCCAAGTCGGGGCGTGCCCGATCCGCCCGACAAGCACGTTGTCGAGCGCCGACATCCGCCCGATGAGGTTGAATTGCTGAAAGATCAGGCCAATCGACCGGCGCGCGCGCATCAGATTGCCGCCCAACAGACCCGACAGGGGCTCGCCGCCAAGGTGCACCTCGCCCGCATCAGCCTTCGTGAGCTGGGTAATGCAGCGGAACAAGGTCGATTTGCCAGCGCCAGAGCTGCCCAGAACGGCTACGAATTCGCCCTTGGCAACGCGGAACGATGCTGCATCAATGGCGACGGTCTCGCCAAACCGTTTGGAAAGTACCTTGATCTCCAACGCCGGCGCGGTGGTTTCGGCGCGTGAAAGCATCATACCAACCTGCGCCGCAGCCAGCCGGAAAACTGGTCGATCAGCGTGACCATGATCAGCACGATGACGCTCAAGGTGAGCAACTTCTGGAAATCGAGCAGGTCGATCGCAGCCTTGATCTCGATGCCTATGCCGCCAGCACCGACGATGCCAAGGATGGTGGACGTACGCACATTTGCTTCCCAGACATACAGGGAGATCGATGCGAGATTGGGCAGGATTGATGGCAACAAGGCATAGCTGACAAGCTTGGTGCGATTGGCCCCGGCCATCTGCGCGGATTCGAGTGGCGCTGGCGGCACGGTCTCGATGGCCTCGGCATTGAGTTTTGCGATCACGCCCAGCGAATGAATGATCATGCCAAGCACGCCGGCAAAAGGCCCGAGACCAACAGCCGCGACAAACAGTATTGCAAACACCACGGTATCGATCCCGCGAAATGCATTCACCACCCAGCGGATTGGCAAAGCAAGTCTCGGGTAAGGGGCCACATTCCGCGCAATGAAGATGGAGAGCGGAAACGCCAGAATGGTCGCAACTGTGGTTCCGACCGTGGCAATCGCAACTGTCTCCGCTGCGCGGATCAGGAACGCGTCGATGTCACCAAGGTAGGGCGGCCAAGATTTGGCCGCCCAGTTTGCCAGACGGGGTAGCCCTGCGAGCAGGGCGGGAATATTGATCTCGGCCAGCCAGATGCAAACAATGAAAAAGCCGACCATAACACCAGCAATGCCGATCCTCAGGAGGATCGGCACACTTAGCCAGTCGGTCAAGGGCTCGCGAATGACGCCACTTGCGTCACGCTGCGGGGGAGATCTGTCAATCGAGAGCATGGCGGATGCGGAACACCGTCATCCGTGGTCAGGATGACTTCAGAACGTTCAGGTCACGGCCCATCTTTTCGAGAACTTCATAGGGCTGGTGGGTCACGCCGACAAAGCCTGAATAGGGCCATGGCAAGGATTCCAGCTCCTTTGGCGTCAAGCTGGCAAAGGCATCCTGCAAGCGCTTGGCCAGATCATCCGGCATGCCCTTGCGCACCACGACCGGCTCGTTCGGCAACGGATCTGATTCCCACACCACGCGATTTGAATCAGGCTTGATAGTGTTGTTGCGGATCATCGTGTTGCGGTGCGTGTCCCAACCGGTCGCCAAGTCAACTTGCCCGCCAATCGTCGCCATCTGGGCTGCAGCAGCGGAGGCACCTTCAGCATATTTGCTGAAAAACGTCTTTGGTTCGAGGCCACGGCTGCGGAACCAGTGGGTCGGCACCAACCAGCCCGAGGTTGAGCCTGCATCGAGCATCTGCATCGACTTGCCGCGCGCATCATCCGGCCAGCTGGCAATGGTGAGCTCTGGCCGTGCCACGATGATGGCTTTGTAGAATGGGCGCCCCTCGATCAGCAGCATGTTGATGGCGCGAGCGCCGCCGCTGTTGCGAGCCAGCACATAGCCCCAGGGACCCATCTGCGCGACATCGAGTTGATCGTTGCTGATCGCAACAGAGATGCCAGCCCAGTCATTGGCCACAGTAATCTGAGCATCATAACCGATCTTGTCGCAGACGGTTTTGTAGATCGGCTCCCAGACCCGTTTGGTGTCGGCTTGCGTCGGCTGTTGTGGACCGAGACCAATCTTGAGCACAGGGCGGCCCTGAGCGCGCAGGACTGCCGGGGCTGCCATGGAACCAAGTGCGGCACCGGTCAACTGTGAAAACGAACGACGAGAAATCATGATCGGACTCCAGCTGTTGATGCTCGGCAGATACATGTTCGTCAATGACATCATGATGACATATGAGTTTTATTTAATTTTCGGATGATTGATTCGAAGTCCCCAACTTGCAGGAGCGGCACAATGACTGGGCCAGGCCTTTGCGTGACGTTTCCAGAGGAGCGGCGGCCTGCCTCTCAGGTCTCGCTCGTCGACGTGCGAGCCCTGTTACTTGATCTGGACGGCACCCTTATCAGGGGCGGCAAGGCGATCGAAGGTGCTGTTGACTTCGTCGCACGCCACGCTGGCAGGGTCGCCATTGTCTCGAACAATTCCAGTGATACGGCTGAAACGTTGTCAGAGAAGCTTTGCGAACTTGGCTTTAACCTGCGACCAAGCCGCATCTTTCTGGCCGGCGTGATGGCACTTGAATATCTGGCGGAGGCGTTCGCCGGTCAGCGCGTGATGATCCTGGGGTCCCCTGCCATTGTTGCGCAGGCACAGACGCTTGGATTGGTGCTCACTGACGCTGCGCCGGATGCGGTGCTGATCGCACGCGACGAGAGCTTCAGCTATGTCAAGCTTGCTGCGGCGGCCAACGCCATCGCGTCGGGCGCAAAATTCTATGTCAGCAATGCAGATGTCTACCATCCGGGCACGGGCACATGGCGGGTGCCGGAAGCTGGCAGCCTGATGCTGGCGGTGATGGCCATTGCCGGTCGTTCACCCGACAAGGTCTTCGGCAAACCTGACGGGCATATGTTGAAGCAAGCCCTCAGAAGGTTGCATGTCCCGGGCTCAAACGCCGTCATGATTGGCGACAATCCGGCAACGGATGGTCTTGCAGCTCAGCACGCAGAGATCAGATTCATCGAGGTTGGAGACCGGGTAGGCCGCACCGTGGCCGACCTTGCGTTCACTGGATCGGGACTATTCCAGCGCGCTGTCGGTGCGCTTTGTCGAGAGGATATCGTAGGATAGCTTGATCGCATCCAACGCATCCGACCATCGTTCGGTTGCCAGTCGTGCATACAGAATGTCAATGACGACCATTTGCGCGATGCGGCTCGACAGCGCTTCCATGCGGTACTTGGTTTCCTGCGCGGCCGTGAACAAGACGACGTCGCAATGCTGCTGCAGCGGCGACTTGCCGTAATTGGTAATGCAGATGGTCTTGGCGCCAGCTTGGCGGGCAATGCGGGTCGAGGCAATCGTTTCGCGTGTGCGCCCCGAATGGCTGATCGTGATGGTCGCGACGCCTGGGCCAGTGAAAGCAGCACTGACAGCCTGGGTATGGGAATCCGTAACGCACTTGGTGGGAATGCCAAGCCTGAGAAAACGATAGGCGGCATCCTCTGCGATTGGTGCAGCGGTGCCCACACCAAAGAACTCCAGCCGGCTGGCCGCCGCCATGAAGCCGACCGCGCGGTCTACTGCGGCAGGATCGAGAACCTTGATTGTGTCCTCGATCGCCAACGTGTGGCTGGCACCGATCTTGAGGGCAATAGTCGCTGAATCATCCGTTGCCACCACGTCCTCGTGCAGAAGTGACTGCCCGGCAGCGATTTCCTGCGCGATTGCGATCTTGAGTTCGGGGAAACCCTTTCCAATCAACTGCTGGCACAAGCCGATGACGCTGCCTTCGCTGACTTCGGCGATGGCAGCCAGTTCGCTGACCGACATGCGGATCACCTCGTCCGGCGCGGTCGTCATGACTGTGGCGATACGCCTTGCCGCAGGTGGCATTTCCAGCAGTGATGCTTTCAACCTTGCGAGCACATAGTCCATCAGAATCACTCCAGTTTTGACCTTCTAGGGCTTTGTGGCATCGCGCGCCAATCCGTGGATGCGATATCAGGCTGAAATCTGTGCATCGTTGTTGGTTGACGACAGATGACGATGCAAACCGGGATGGTTGAGGTTTACTCAACCGATCAAACCCGTTGCCAGGTGATCGTCACCAAGTCGTCATCAACACCCAGTAGCCCACAAACCAATTGTTTAAGCTTGCAAATTCAGTCGCCTGACCGGGGTCGGCCTAACCGCATCAGATTATCATGGGCCATGTTGGGTACTGGGCCAAATGCCCGTCAGACAGGCAGACACCAAGACAATGAGGATGATGCAGCCTGCCAGTGACACGTCACCAGATCTGGCGCTTGGGTATTGCAGTCAACTCAGGGCAAGGCGATCATGCTGAACTTTGTCGTTCGTCGTGTGCTGCGTGCATTTCTGACGATCGCAATCTGCGTCACGTCCGTGTTCGTGATCCTGCGGCTTGCCGGGGATCCAACGGACGTCCTCTTGCCAGACGATACGTTGCCGGAGGTAAAGGCCGAATACCGCGAGCGCTGGGGTATTGATCGGCCTATCCCTGAACAATATTTCCGCTTTCTCGTGGCTGTGACGCGCGGCGATCTCGGCGTTTCTTTTGCGGATGGTCGCTCTGCGGTGATCGTTGTGGCGGAGGCCATTCCCAACACATTGCTTTTGGCTGCGACGGCACTCGGCCTTGCATTGCTGGCCGGCATTCCGCTGGGGATTTTCGCCGCGTTGAAGCACAATTCTGCACTCGACCGGATCGTGATGTCGATTGCGGTGCTCGGCTTCTCCATACCCACCTTCTTTCTGGGCATCCTGCTCATTTTGCTGTTTGCGCTCACGCTGCGCTGGCTGCCTTCTTCCGGCACGGAAACTTGGTGGCATCTCGTGATGCCGACACTGACACTCGCAGCTGGTCTACTCGGAAAGATCGCACGGTTCGTGCGAACCGCGATGCTGGAGGTGCTTGGCCAGAGTTTTGTGCGCACGGCGCGCGCCAAAGGCGTGCCGCGCCTGCCTGTGCTGCTGCGTCATGTTTTTCCAAATGCCGCGGTGCCATTGTTGATGTTCCTTGGCATCGAAACGGGTCTGCTGTTTGCCGGGGCCGCCGTCACTGAGACCATTTTCGCCTGGCCGGGGGTCGGTCGCCTTCTGGTGTCATCAGCGGGCTCTCGTGATCTGCCCGTCATTCAGGCCGCGATCCTGTTCGTCGCCTGCATCATCATTGCCTGCAATCTCGCTGTCGACATCATTCATGCGCTGATCGACCCCCGTATCGATACGCTCGGTGCGAAGGCACAGGCTTGATGAGCACTGCCGGGCCCTTGAGCAGTACGGCTGCAGCCGCGAAGCTGACTTGGTCACAAGCTCTCGCAACGCCGCTCAGTATCAAGCTGGCGGCTGGGTTTCTGGTGCTGATGGTCGTGGTATCGGTCCTCGCGCCACAGATCGCGCCATACGATTTCGCCACGCAGAACCTTGCACGCCGCCTTCGTCCGCCCGTGTTCTGGGGTGGC
>JBOFFB010000481.1:0-1965 GCA_051648385.1 Allobosea sp. | reverse complement strand
ACCCATGGATCGCGCCGAAGCGGAGCATGGACACCCGATGAGAATTGCGCTGGCCCATCCCCATGCGTCGCCCGCCATGATCGGTGGAGCGGAAAGCCTGCTGTGGGGTCTCCAGGCTGCACTGAACCGGGCTGGCCATCGCTGTGACATTGTGGGTCAGGTCTCACCCGAAGCCAATCTGGCCGAGGTGCTTGAAAGCTACGACAACTGGCTCGACATTGATCTCAGCGCCTACGACATGGTGATCAGCGGCAAGTATCCCGCATGGATGCTGTCCCATCCGAACCATCGGCTTTATCTGCTGCACAGGCTGCGGGGCCTCTACGATACCTATCCCTTTTCCGTGGCGTCCCAGCCGTCCATTGCCGTCGCACAGGCCATGGAGGAGGTACGGCAAGCCAGCGCACATGTTGGCAGCGACCAGGATCGGATGCGGCGCATCCTTGATGTGTCCCGTGCGCTGGTGGAGCGAGCTACTGATCCAGCGATCACGGCTTATCCTGGGCCATTCGCGCGCCAGGTTGTTCATTGCCTCGACAATCTGGCGATTGGCCGGCGCAGCATGCGCAAGTTCAGCGCGATCTCGCGCACTGTGGCGGACCGACAGGGGTATTTTCCGGCGGGTGTAACAGTCGATGTTCTGCATCCTCCGCCGCACCGCCTTGATCAGCGGAGTGCGGAACGTAGGCACCTGTTTACCAGCAGCCGGTTGGACCATCCCAAGCGCATAGGGCTGGTGATTCAGGCCATGAAGCACTTGCGTCACGATGTCCCGCTCCTGATCGCCGGCAGTGGACCGGAGTTACCAGCCCTACAAGCGCTGGCGGAGGGAGATCCGCGCATCACGTTTTTGGGCAGAGTGTCCGATGAAGCCTTGCTGGACTTTTATGCCGGGGCAATCGCGGTGCCCTTCGTGCCCTTCGATGAAGATTATGGCCTGGTGACCGTTGAAGCCATGCGCAGCGCGGCACCGGTGATCACCTGTGCTGACTCAGGCGGTCCGACGGAATTCGTGAGCGATGGCGAGACTGGCTTTGTGACTGCGCCCGAGCCCGAGGCACTTGCTGACGCCCTTGGGCGTCTCCTTGACGATCGCGACCGCGCGGCGGCGATGGGCGAAGCGGCCAGACAAAAGGTCGCCAGTGTGACCTGGGAAACGGTGGTCGATGGGTTGCTCGCCACGCCCCATAGCTATCTCCGTCGCAGCCAGCCGAAAGACGCCGAGCCAACGCGTCCCAAACTCGTTCTCGCTGCAACACTGCCGATTTATCCACCCCAGGGTGGAGGGCAGATCCGTGTCTTCCAATTGTACCGGCATCTGGCCAAGCAGTTCGAGATTGAGCTTGTGACGGTCGGCCCGGCGGGGATGCGGCCGGTGCGGCTCGCGTTGGCACCGGGGCTGACCGAAACACGGATCCCGCTCACGCCCCTCCACGCGAACCTGGAATGGAAACTGGCGATGGCAGCTGGCGGAGTGCCGGTGACTGATGTCATTATCCCAAAATTGATCAGTCTGACGCCAGCATATCGGACGGCCCTTGCCCGTGCGAGCCGGGGAGCAGCTGCGCTGATCGCGTGCCATCCCTATCTTGTGCGTGAACTACAGGCGGTATCGACCGGGCAGCCGCTGTGGTTCGAGGCTCAGGACGTGGAGTTAAGCCTGAAGCGCGGTGTTTTTCATGATATCCCCGGCGCAGACGCAATCCTGGCTGAAGTTCAGGCCGTCGAAGGTGAAGCGTGGCGCGCGGCCCGCCTGGTGTTTGCCTGCACACAAGGCGATCTGGGCGATCTCGAAACTTTGTACGGAGCCACCCAGGCACAGATGACGGTGGCACCCAATGGTGTGGCGCTCGAAGAATTTCCGTTCACGCCATGGCTTGAGCGGCGCGAGCGTCGCATGGCGCTGGGCTTGAACGGTCAACATATGGCGTTGTTCATGGGCAGCTGGCATCCTCCAAATGTTGA
>JBOFFB010000480.1:0-1807 GCA_051648385.1 Allobosea sp. | reverse complement strand
AGAGATTCTGATCTCGTACGCGTCGGTGCCATTCTATCTTGGCGGCACGTCGCTACTGATCGTCGTCAGCGTGACGATGGATACGGTCGCCCAGGTGCAGGGCTATCTGCTGGCGCACCAGTATGAAGGGCTGATCCGGAAATCGAAATTGAGGGGCCGCCGTAAATGAGGTTGATTCTTCTCGGGCCGCCGGGGGCGGGCAAGGGAACACAGGCACACCGACTGGTTCAAAGGAACGGTATCGTTCAGCTCTCCACGGGAGAGATGTTGCGTGCCGCAGTGGCCGCCGGAACGCCCGTCGGCCTCAAGGCGAAGGACATCATGGCCAGCGGCGCCTTGGTGCCTGACGAGGTGGTGGTGGGAATCATCGCCGATCGCATCGAAGAGCCGGACGCCAAGAAGGGTTTCATCCTCGACGGCTTTCCGCGCACCGTGCCGCAGGCTGAAGCGCTCGACGAACTCCTCAAGAGGAAGCACCTCAAGCTCGACGCGGTTGTCGAACTGCGCGTGAACGAGAGTGCGCTCCTTGAGCGGGTGGAAACCCGTGTCGCGCAGATGCGCGAACGCGGCGAAGAGGTCCGTATCGACGACACGCCGGAAGTGCTGTCGAAGCGTCTGGCCAGCTATCGCGCCCAGACCGAGCCGCTGGTTCACTATTATTCCGAGAAGCGGAAGCTCATCACCATCGATGGCATGATGACCATCGAGCAGGTGACCTCGGCCATCAACCGGGTGTTGGCGGCCCTCGTGGGCGCCGAATCGGCCAAGGCTGCGAAGAAGGCTGGCGGCAAGAAGACCAAGGCAGCCAAAAAGGCGGCCGCGAGCCCTGTCACAAAGGCTGCCAAAGCTGCCAAGAAGGCCGCCAAGGTAGGTTCCAAGAAGGCCAAAAGAGCCTCGAAGCCGGCCGGAAAGGCCGCCAAGAGCCCTAAAAAAGCGGTCAAGAAGGCTAAAACCCGGGCAGCCGGAACCAAAGCGGCAAAGACCCGGAAAGTGGCTAAAAAGGTTACGAAAAAGCGGGCTAAGGCAGTCAAACGGTTGACGAAACGCCGCTAAATACATTAATAAGCCCGCATCCAGTCGGATAGTTCAGACGATGCCGGGCCCCGAAAGAAAAGTGGGGAGGGCGTCGTGTTTGCGTTTGTGAACACTCGCCCGACGCCAGAGACCTAACAAGACAAGCTGTCCGGTGCGGACGGCGACAGGAGCGAAGATCGTGGCCCGTATTGCAGGCGTCAACATTCCGACCAACAAGCGCGTGCTGATCGCGCTTCAGTACATTCATGGCATCGGCCAGAAGAACGCCGCTACCATCGTTGAGCAGCTCAAGATTCCGGCCGAGCGCCGCGTCTCGCAGCTGACCGACGCAGAAGTTCTGCAGATCCGCGAAATGATCGACCGCGACTATCTCGTCGAGGGCGACCTTCGCCGTGAAGTCGGCATGAACATCAAGCGCCTGATGGACCTCGGCTGCTACCGCGGCCTGCGTCATCGCCGCGGCCTTCCGGTGCGCGGTCAGCGCACCCACACCAACGCGCGCACCCGCAAGGGTCCGGCCAAGGCCATCGCCGGCAAGAAGAAGTAATTTCGTATCGACCACTGAACCGATTCGGCTCGCAAGGGCCGGATGATCACCTGAATTTCCCCAGCGTCTGGAATCACGGACGCGCTTGAAGGAAGAGAAGAGGCCAATGGGTAAAGAAGCCACACGCGTCCGCCGCCGTGAACGCAAGAACATCGCCTCCGGCATCGCGCACGTGAACTCGTCGTTCAACAACACGACCATCACCATCACCGACGCGCAGGGCAA
>JBOFFB010000479.1:0-1970 GCA_051648385.1 Allobosea sp. | reverse complement strand
CGACGACCCGGCGCGTGAGCCAGAACGCCATCAGGAGCCCGAGCAGAATCGCGAACGCCAGCATTAGAAGCGTAAGCCGGACGACGTCCCGCCCGCTCTCCTGCGTCAGTTCAACTGCCTTTGTCGCAAAGGCGAGGCTCTCGCGACGGGTCTGCTCAAGTTGCTCGTTCTGCTGTTCGCGAATGGCATCCAGCCTGTCGAGAACCAGTTGGGCGGATCGGATGTCCTTGGCTTGGAACGCGGCCAACAGTTCGACCCGCTGCCGGTCGTAGCGTACGCGTTCCTTCAGCGCCGCTTCGATTTGCGCGTCCAGGCGCCCGAGTTGCACGCGATCGTCGACCCCTATCTCTCCGGCGCGGGCCGCAACGGCTTCGCGCGCGTTTGACAGTTCTTCGGTGACCTTCGCGCCCACTGCTGCCTCCTCGAGGAGATGAGCCTGCAACCGGGTTTCGTCTTGAGAAATCATGCTGATCGCGGCTTGCCGCAGCGCCAGCGATTGTTCGAGAGAGCGGATATGCGCGCGCGCCAGCATCCCATACACCGGCACATAGGTGCGGCTGATGCCACCAACCAGTTCGCCGACCCGCAGCGACATCATGGTGTTGAAAGCGGCCACGATCGCCATCAACGCGATCAAGATCCCCGCTAGCGCGAAGATTGTATTGCCAATGGAGGGTTTCAGGCGGAAGCGCATCAAATTCTTTGCCATTTCAATGGCACGAAGCTTAAACACATCAGAGTTGGGAGGGCTAGCGCGCAACCGTTCCCGGTTCGACAGTGGAGCATGCGCGCGGCTTAACGCCGGTCGCGCGTCGGTCGCAGTTCGCCGATCCTCAAGAAATCCGGCCTGCGCGGAAATGCCCTATGGCAAGCCAAGCCACCGATCCGGGTTGATGCACGAAACTCTTGTGCAGCCTGATTATTGCATAAAGGCTCACCGACGGTGAGATCGCCTCGTTCCTTTCCCCACAACGAAGAGATGACATTGAGCATCGGACTAGTTGCACTCCTGGATGATGTGGCCGCGATCGCAAAGGTCGCAGCGGCGTCGATCGACGATGTCGCCGGACAGGCCGCGAAGGCTGGCGCCAAGGCCGCTGGCGTGGTCATCGACGATGCCGCCGTAACGCCGCGCTATCTGGTGGGCTTTGCGGCAGACCGCGAACTTCCCATCGTCGCAAAAATTGCGACGGGTTCGCTGCGCAACAAGATCGTCATTCTGCTACCCGGCGCACTTGCACTCAGCTTCTTCGCTCCCTGGGCGATCACGCCGCTGCTGATGCTGGGAGGTGCGTTCCTCTGTTACGAGGGGGCGGAGAAGGTTTACGAGGCGTTCTTCCCGCATCGGGCCCACGAGCACGAGGCCGCGCTCGTGGACGGGACCGCCGACCCTGCATCGTTTGAAGACGCAAAGGTCAAGGGCGCGATCAAGACGGACTTCATCCTCTCGGCTGAGATCATGGCCATCACGCTGGCCGCAGTGCCCGTCGGTAGCTTCTGGATGCAGGCGGTCGTGCTTGCAGTCGTAGGCATCGGAATCACGTTGATCGTCTATGGCGGTGTCGCGCTGATCGTGAAGGCGGATGATTTGGGCGTTGCGCTGGCTCGCAACGGACTAAACTCATTCACTGGCCGAATACTTCGCTCGTTCGGCCGCGGATTGGTCCTGAGCATGCCAGTCTTCCTAAGCGGTCTCGCCATAGTCGGGACGGCCGCGATGATCTGGGTGGGCGGCGGCATTATCGTACATGGGCTCGAAACCTATGGCTTCTCATGGCTCGCGCATTCGATTCACAATGTCGCGGCAGCAGTGGCGCATGCGGTTCCGTTCGCTACGGGATTGTTCGAGTGGCTGATAGGGGCGGCCGGATCCGGCATTGTCGGCCTCGTGATCGGCGCGTTGCTGATTCCACTGGTTGGCTTCATCATTGCGCCCGTTTGGAAACGGACGAAAGCGCTCGTCAAAGGCC
>JBOFFB010000478.1:0-5053 GCA_051648385.1 Allobosea sp. | reverse complement strand
GGCGGCCTTGATGATGGCCTCGTTGATCTTCTCGACCGAGGTCTTCTTCTTGGCCATGAACTTGAAATCGACAACCGAGACATTCGGCACCGGCACGCGGATCGAGGTGCCATCGAGGCGGCCCTTGAGCTCGGGTATGACGAGGCCGATGGCCTTGGCGGCACCCGTCGAGGTCGGGATCATCGACATGGCGGCGGCACGGCCGCGATAAAGATCCTTGTGCATCGTGTCGAGCGTCGGCTGGTCGCCGGTGTAGGCATGGATCGTGGTCATGAAACCCTTGTCGATGCCGACCGCCTTGTGCAGCACAGCGACGACCGGGGCCAGGCAGTTGGTGGTGCAGGACGCATTCGAGACCACGAGATGGTCCTTGGTGAGCGCGCTGTCATTGACGCCGAACACAACCGTCAGGTCGGCGTTGTCACACGGGGCGGAGACCAGAACACGCTTCGCGCCAGCAGCGAGGTGGGCAGCAGCTTTGTCGCGCGTTGTGAAGATGCCGGTGCACTCCATCGCGATGTCGACATTCAACTCCTTGTGCGGAAGCAGCGCCGGGTCCTTGATGGCGGTGACGCGGATGCGCTTGCCGTTGACGACGATGTGGTCGCCATCGACCTTCACGTCGGCAGGGAAGCGGCCATGGACAGAGTCAAATCGCAACAGGTGCGCATTGGTTTCGACCGGACCGAGATCGTTGACACCGACGACTTCGATGTCCTTGCGCTTCGACTCGACGATGGCACGCAGCACATTGCGACCGATACGGCCGAAGCCGTTGATGAAAACACGGACTGTCATGGGCAAACCTTCTCGGGCAAGATCGTCAATGCAACCGGGCAACCCGGTTTGGTGACTGCCCTTTTGCCCGAATTTGCGGCAGTTTCAAGCCGAAACCGCCGCAAACGCGATTATTGCTGATGCTTTGCAAGCACAGCATCAACCACAGCCTCCGCCGTGATGCCGAAGTGCTTGTACAGCTCCTTGTAAGGCGCGCTCGCGCCAAAGCCTGACATGCCGATGAACGCGCCCTCGCCGATCACCGCATCCCAGCCCATGCGGATGCCGGCTTCGACCGCGACCTTGATCGGCGCACTGCCGATGATTGTCTTGCGCACATCCTGAGGCTGGCTGAGGAACAGTTCGAGCGACGGCACCGAGACGACGCGGGCACGAATGCCCTTCCCCGCCAGCAACGTACGGGCGGCGACAGCGATCTCGATTTCCGACCCGGTCGCGAAGATCGTGGCCTCGGCCTTGCCGCCCTCTGCTGGCTGAAGTTCGTATGCCCCCATTGCACACAGGTTGGCGCGCGAGGCCTCCAACCGCACGGGGATCAGATTCTGCCGGGTCAGCGCCAGCAAGGTCGGCCCGTCCGTGCGCTCCAGCGCCATCTGCCAGCATTCGGCGGTTTCGACAGCATCGGCGGGCCGAAGCGTGCGCAGGTTGGGAATGGCGCGCAGGGCCGCCAGATGCTCGACCGGCTGATGCGTCGGCCCGTCTTCGCCCAACCCGATCGAGTCATGCGTCATGACGTAGATCACCGGCTGATTCATCAGCGCGGCTAGCCGGATGGCGGGGCGGCAATAGTCCGTGAAGACCATGAATGTCGCACCCGCTGGCCTGAAGCCGCCATGAAGCGAAATGCCGTTCATGGCCGCTGCCATGCCGTGCTCGCGGATGCCGTAGTGGACATAGCGGCCCTTCGGCGTCTTGGGCGTGAACGGCACCGCAGTCTTCATCTTGGTGTTGTTGGATGGTGTCAGGTCCGCCGAGCCAAGCAGCAACTCCGGCATTACCGGAGTGATCACTTCCAGTGCCATCTCGGACGCTTTGCGGGTGGCGACATTGGGCGGATTGGCGACCAGCGCCGCCTTGTGCGCGGCAATGGCTTTGGCCAGACCGGCAGGCAACTGGTAGTTCAGACGACGATTGAACTCGGACTGCTTGCGGGCGCTGAGGCCAGAAAAACCAGCTTCCCAGCCCGTGCGGGCCAAAGCACCTTTTGCACCGATCGCGCGCCACGCCTTCAGCGCTTCGGCTGGCACATCGAACGGCGTCAGGCTGAGGCCCAGTTTCGCTTTCGCGCCTGCCAGTTCATCCGCACCAAGCGGCTCGCCATGGGCCTTGGACGTTCCTGCACGCTTCGGCGCGCCAAACCCGATCACCGTCTTGCAGGCGATCAGCGATGGCTTCGCCGACACCTTGGCCCGGTTGATTGCCGCAAGGATTGCAACCGGATCATGCCCGTCGACCCGCTCGGCGCGCCATCCGGCAGACTGGAAGCGCTTCACTTGGTCGACCGAGTCAGCAATCGACAGCGGCCCATCGATCGAGATGCCGTTGTCATCGAACAGCACGATCAGCTTGCCAAGCTTCTGGTGGCCGGCGAGCGCGATCGCCTCCTGCGAAATGCCCTCCATCAGGTCGCCGTCCGAAGCCAGCACATAGGTGTGGTGGTTGACCACGGCCTTGCCGAATTCTGCGGCAAGCATGCGCTCTGCCATGGCCATGCCGACAGCCGTGGCGATGCCCTGCCCGAGCGGGCCGGTGGTCATCTCGACGCCTGGCGTGTGGTGAACTTCCGGGTGACCCGGTGTTTTTGAGTGCAGCTGCCGGAAGCGCTTGATCTCATCGAGGCTCATGCCGGGCGCGCCGGTGAGATAAAGCAGCGCATAGACAAGCATCGAGCCATGACCGGCGGACAGCACGAAGCGGTCGCGGTCGGGCCATGAAGGGTTGACCGCATCGAATTTCAGCGCCTGCGAGAACAGCACAGTCGCCACGTCTGCCGCGCCCATCGGCAGGCCGGGATGGCCAGATTTGGCCTGTTCAACCGCATCCATCGCAAGGCTGCGGATGGCATTGGCAAGCATGTCATGCTGGGTACGGCTGGTCATGGCAAAAGCCTCGGCTTTGATGTCGGACATGTCAGGCGCAGCGCGGCTGACGAAAACGGAGAAGGCATAAAACCCGCCCCGCATGGTTGACGGTCGATAGGCTGCGGCAGGAGCATGAGTCAATCGATGCTGGCCCATGCGACCTCATCTATGCGCTGGCATTCCCCCGTTCTGCGCCTTAACTTGCGAATCGTACTGGCTGAAACCGCAAGCAGGGTCATCGACGTGTCCGCCTCCTCCTTCGAAACGGCCCTCAAGTTGCTCGATGCCTCCTTGGCGCAACTCGAGAATGCCGCCCACCGCAAGCTCGATCTGGAGCGCCGCCGCGGCGATCTCGAAACTGAATTGGCCATCATGCAGGATGACCGCTCGCGCCTCGCAATCGATCTCGACGGGGCCATGGCGCGGCTGAAAGCCGTCGAAACCGCAGCTGACGGGGCGTTGGCGCGCCTTGACCGCGCCATGCTGGCCATCGGGTCTGTGCTGCACGCCGACGCCGGTCACATCAACTCAAGCTCGGAGCACTGAGCATGGGACAGGTTACGGTCACCATTTCCGGCAAGGTCTACCGCATGTCCTGCGGCGACGGCGAAGAGGCCCATCTCGAGGGCCTCGCTGCAATTTACGATGCGCGTATCGAAGACATGCGCAAGGGCCTTGGCGAGCTTGGCGACATGCGGCTTCACGTGATGGCGGCACTGACGCTGGCTGACGAGATGTCCGAAATGAAAAAGCGGGTTGAAGGCCTTGAGCTCAAACTCGACGCGCTGAAGGGCGATGCTGGCTCCGCCGAAACCCGCGCCGAACAGGTCGAGCGTCTGGCAACCGATGCCATCACCTCCGCTGCCGAACGGATCGAAAAGGTCGCGCGCGCGCTCAGCCCGGCACCAGCCCATTAGGCCTGCCATATGTCGCGCCCCACGCTTCTCGGCCTTGGAGCCATCCTGCTCTGGGGTCTGCTTGCCCTGCTGACTGACATGACCAAGGGCGTGCCGCCCTTTCTGCTGACTGCCCTCACGTTCTGGGTGGCCAGCGCCTTCGGACTGATCGTTCTGGTGGCACGCGGGCAACTTGGCGCGATGCGCCAGTCACCCGCCGCGTGGGTGCTTGGCGTTGGCGGCCTGTTTGGCTCGCACGCGCTCTATTTCGCCGCCATGAAGAACGCGCCAGCGGCTGAAGCCAGCCTGATCGGCTATCTCTGGCCGCTGCTGATCGTGCTGATGTCAGGATTCCTGCCCGGTGAGCGGTTGCGCTGGCCTCATGTGGCGGGCGCCTGTCTTGGCCTCACCGGCATCATCGTTCTGACGTTCGGCAAGGGCGGCATTGGCGGGGCGGCCAGCCTGCCGCTGTTCGGCTACACGTTGGCCCTCCTGTTTGCACTGGTCTGGGCCGGGTATTCGGTGCTGTCGCGCCGCATGGCCACAGTGCCGACCGAGGCTGTCGTCGGATTCTGCATCGCCACTGCCGTGCTTGCCAGCCTCACCCATGTGGTCGTCGAGCCCGCGATGTGGCCAAGCGAGGGCAATCAGTGGCTTGGAATCATCCTGCTCGGAATTGGCCCAACGGGCGCCGCCTTCTTCCTGTGGGATATCGGCATGAAACATGGCGATATCCGCCTTCTCGGCACCGCATCCTACGCCGCGCCGGTCATTTCGACCGTCGCACTTGTACTGGCCGGGCGCGCGGAGGCGGGGTGGTCACTGGCGATCGCCTGCGCACTGATTGTCGCAGGTGCGCTTGTGGCAACCAAACTGTCACCCGCTCGCTGAAGCGCGCGGTGTTGGCCGCCAACCTGGTGGGGCCATTTCGAAGCCCTTGAAGTCGAAACCGGGCGCAACCGTGCAGCCCACAAGCGTCCACGCGCCAAGGCTGGTAGCGGTCTGCCACCAGTTGGCCGGCACCACCAGTTGGGGCCTCTGCCTCATGCGCAAATTGGGGCCAAGGTGATGTGCCTCGGCGTCATGCCCGTCAGCAGACATGGTGATCACCATCGGCGCACCCGCATGCCAATGCCAGATCTCGGCAGCGTCGACCCGGTGCCATTCTGACACTTCGCCAACGCCGAGCAGATAGTAGATCGCGGTCGAGGCCGCGCGTCCGTTCGCGTCTGCGACAACATCACGGAAGGTTTCCTTGTAGAACCCGCCTTCAGGGTG
>JBOFFB010000477.1:0-3146 GCA_051648385.1 Allobosea sp. | reverse complement strand
ACGGCCTGCTTAAAAATGACCAAGCACAGATCGTCAATGCCTACGAAGTCTGGGGTTTCAAGAACCTGTCGAAGGATCTCATCGATATCCTCAACATCTGGGCCAAGTTCATCTATGGCCCGCTGCTCGATGACCGGGTACGCACCATTGCGGATGGTGTTGCGCCTGGCGAATATGGTCGCCGCGAGGCTTTTGCGGTGCATCAGGCGTTGAAGGAAAAGGGCCCGGTGACAGTGCCGCAAGAGTTCGTCTTTATGGACCGCGCCGCCATCGGCCTCGGCGGGGTCTTCCTGCACCTGCGCACCGAGATGAATTTCTTCCGCCTGATAGAGGAAGAACTCGAGAATTTTTCGGTCGATGCCGTTGCAAGCCGACAAAAGGCTGCGCTGCAGGCGGTCGGGTTGATGGAGACAACTACCTGACTGGCGACCAGATGGGCAGCACGGACATTTGCCTAAATTTGTGGCAAGCCTGCATGAATTCCGCGTTGACTCGTTGCATGCCATCATGTCCATGCGCTAGACGCTAGCGGAGGTATTTTCCGCCACTTTTCCACCTGTTCGGGGGCACTCATGGCTGACCATGGCAATTCCGGTGACGCTGGCCATCCTGCGATGGACTACAAGTCGCACGAGGACACATTCAAGGGCTTTATCCACTTCGCCGAAGTCGGCACCGTGGCTTGCCTCGCCATTGTGGCCGCTCTGGCGGTTGGCGGCGTCAAGCATGCCTGGCTTACTGTCATTTTCGGCACGTTGTTGACGCTGATCACCGCTGCCATCGGCATTGCTGCACCCAAGGTTGGCTGGCGCGCCCCTGCCGTGCCACTGGTCCTGATGCTGCTTGCCCTCATGTTCATGAGCGGCGGCGGCGCGGCTCACTGACGTTATCGACCATCGTCAAGCACCTCCGGAGGCTGATCCAACCATGCGCATTGCTGTTCCGGCCGAAGCCCAAGGCACTGAGACCCGCGTCGCTGCCACACCCGAAACGGTGAAGAAATTCATCGCGCTTGGTGCAAGCGTGACTGTCGAAAAAGGCGCGGGCGCAACGGCCGGCATCACCGATGCCGAATTCGAGGCAGCAGGTGCCAGCATCGCCAAGTCAGGCAAGGATGCCGTCAAGGACGCCGACATCGTGCTCAAGGTGCGCCGTCCGGCTGATGCCGACATGAAGCACTTGAAAACTGGGACAATCCTTGTCGCCACCATGGAACCCTATGGCCAGGATGCGGCGCTGGCAGCCATGGCCAAGGCTGGAGTTTCGGCGTTTGCCATGGAGTTCATGCCGCGCATCACTCGCGCGCAGGTGATGGATGTGCTTTCCAGCCAGGCCAACCTCTCCGGCTACCGTGCCGTGATCGACGGGGCCGCCGAGTATGGCCGGGCTCTGCCGATGATGATGACAGCCGCTGGCACTGTACCTGCAGCCCGCATCTTCATCATGGGTGTCGGTGTTGCCGGCCTGCAGGCGATCGCCACCGCCCGCCGCATGGGCGCGGTGGTGACCGCAACCGACGTTCGCCCCGCCACCAAGGAACAGGTCGAATCGCTCGGTGCAAAGTTCCTTGCTGTCGAGGATGACGAATTCAAGCAGGCCCAGACCTCAGGCGGTTACGCCAAGGAAATGTCGAAGGAATACCAGGCCAAGCAGGCCGAACTCACCGCTTCGCACATCGCCAAGCAGGATATCGTCATCACCACCGCGTTGATCCCCGGGCGGCCTGCGCCGCGCCTGATCAGCACGGAGATGGTGATGAGCATGCGGCCCGGTTCGGTCATCATCGATCTGGCGGTCGAGCGCGGCGGCAATTGCGAACTGGCAAAGCCCGGCGAGATCGTCGTCACGTCCAATGGCGTGCGCATCGTTGGCCACCTCAACATGCCCGGCCGCCTCGCGGCCACCGCTTCGGCGCTTTATGCCAAGAACCTCTACGCCTTTGTCGAGACGATGATCGACAAGACCGAAAAGAAACTGGCCGTGAACTGGGATGACGAGCTGGTCAAAGCCACCTTGCTGACCCGGGATGGCGCAGTTGTTCACCCGAATTTCCAGCCCAAAGTCTGAGCTGACAGGAGCGGAACCATGGCAACTCCACAGGAACTCCTGAAACAGGCGCAGGACGCGAAGCTGGCAGCCGATGCCGCCGCGGCCAAGGCGGAAGCCGCGCTGAAAGCCATCCAGAGCATCGCCGATGGCGCGGGTGCCGCTGCCAGCGCAGCGACGGGCGGCGCGATCGACCCGATCGTCTTCCAGCTTGCCATCTTCGCGCTCGCGGTGGCTGTCGGCTACTATGTGGTCTGGTCGGTGACGCCCGCGCTGCACACGCCACTGATGTCCGTCACCAACGCCATCTCGTCCGTCATCGTTGTCGGTGCGCTCCTCGCGGTTGGTGTGAGTTCGACGCCCGCCATGGGAAGCGGGCCGCTCTGGGCCAAGATCATGGGCTTTGTCGCGCTGATCCTCGCTTCCGTGAACATCTTCGGCGGCTTCCTCGTCACCGAGCGTATGCTCGCGATGTACAAGAAGAAGGGCTGACGCATCATGGCCGCCAATCTTTCAGCCCTGCTTTATCTCGTTGCGGGCATCCTGTTCATCATGGCCCTGAGGGGCTTGTCGCACCCAACCACCAGCCGCCAGGGCAACCTCTACGGCATGGTCGGCATGGGCATCGCCATTGTCACCACGGTGATCTTCTTTCGTCCGGCCGGGTTCTCCGGCTGGCTCCTGGTCATCCTCGGTCTCGGCATCGGAGGCGGCATCGGTGCGTACATGGCGAAAAAGGTGCAGATGACGCAGATGCCACAATTGGTGGCATTCTTCCATTCACTGGTCGGCCTTGCAGCCGTGCTGGTGGCGGGGGCTGCACTCTACGCGCCCGAAGCCTTCGGCATCGGCAAGATCGGCAAGATCAAGGCCGCCAGCCTGTTCGAGATGGCGCTTGGCGTCGCCATCGGCGCGATCACCTTCACCGGTTCGATCATCGCGTTCCTCAAGCTCGATGGGCGCATGTCCGGCAAGCCGATCATGCTGCCACAGCGCCACGCGATCAACATTGGCCTGGCGATTGCCCTCGCGATCCTGATCCTGATTTTCCTGCGCACCGAGAGCTACGCCGTCTTCTGGCTGATCGTGCTCGTCTCGTT
>JBOFFB010000476.1:0-3409 GCA_051648385.1 Allobosea sp. | reverse complement strand
TTCTGGCCGAGCTGCCTGAACTCGGCACGCTCGACCGCAGGCAGGTGGCAGCCCTGACCGGCCTCGCGCCCTGGACGCGCCAGTCCGGACAATGGCGCGGCAAGAGCTTCATCAGCGGCGGCAGGGCCGATGTCCGGGCTGCGCTGTTCATGGGTGCCATGGTCGCAAGCCGACACAATCCAGCCCTCAAAGCCTTCCGCGACAAGCTCGTCGCGGCGGGCAAGCCAAAGCTCGTCGCCATCATCGCAACGGCCCGAAAACTCATCACCATCCTCAATGCCATCATCAGGGACAGACAACCATGGCGCGAACAAATCGCTTGACCGGCAAGACAGTCGCTCCCCTTGCGGGAGAATGCCAAAATCCCGTCGAGAACCGACCAAATTAACCTGAAGCGATTGCCCTGAGGCTGAAACTGACGAGATGGTCTGAGGCACCGTTGCGGAAGTGTGAGGCGCAGCCTATCTCTGACCATGACAAGTGCAAATGAGATGCGGGCCCGCCGCAGGACTTTGAAAGTCGACCGTGCGCAACATCCTCTGGATTTTCGGCACGTTGGGATTGACGGCGGTGATCGCGTTCAGCATCGCGATCTGGCGAGGCGATGAGCGTTTCGGCATCGCTTTCTGGTGGGAACGTCTGGCTGGTGCGGCTGATCTTGGCGCGGTCGATTTCACCGGGATCGTGCGAAGCGCAAGCGGCAATGATGCCCTGATCTGCCCGCCGGATCTGTGCGGCGCTGCGAAAACGGATGGTGTCGCACCGGTGTTTCTCGCGCCGGTCGCGCGTTTGCGTGATGCGGTCCGCGTGATCGAGGTCAATGATCCGGATGTGTTTCCGTTGGCGCGCGACGAAGCCAAGGTCCAGGATCGCTATCTGGCGCGCACAAGATTGCTGCGCTTTCCGGATACCATCAGCGTACGTTTCATCGATCTTGGAAATGGCCATTCCACGCTGGCGCTGTATTCGCGGAGCCAGATCGGGCGTTCGGATTTCGGGGTCAACAAGGCCCGACTTGCCGAATGGATCAGGCTGCTGCGCGAGAAACTGCCGGTGGCAAACCCGTGATGTGTCAGCCATAGCGTAGTTTCATCGCCACGACGATGAGCACAAGCGGCAGGGTGATCGCGTTCGACAGGATAACCGGCCAACTGTTCAGCGCGATGCCGTAGAGCAGCCAGAGCGCGATGCCGATGGCGAAAAAACTTTGGGTGACCAGCGAAATTGCCTTGGTGTCCTTGGTCTGGATCGTCCGGACGGCCTGCGGCAACCAGCACAATGTGGTGCAGCAGGCGGCAAGATAACCGATCATCTCGATATGCGCAGCGGTGAGGGCGGGAATCATGACGCACTTTCAGTTTCAGCGCGGATTAGCGCAAGTGAATGACATCTGCGAGGCATGACTTTGGTGACAGATGACATGGTGCTGCAGATGACACGGTGCGACACGTGACATCGTGCGACAGCCTTGCCGCAGGCCACTGCCATCCGCTATGCAGCGGCCATGAGCGTTCATGTCGCAGCCCTCTATCGTTTCGCGCGATTTGCTGACCCGGCAAGCCTTGTTGGTCCGCTGCAACAGGCGTGTGAGGCTGAAGGCGTCAAGGGCACATTGCTGGTGGCTCAGGAAGGTATCAACGGCACGATTGCCGGGTCAGATGCCGGACTTGGGCACGCTGTGGACGCCATTTGCCACATCACGGGACTTGACGACCTGGAGATCAAGTACTCGCAGACCGCCGAAATGCCGTTCCTGCGCATGAAGGTGAAGCTCAAGCGCGAAATTGTCACTATCGGCGATGAGGCGGTCGATCCGCTATTGGCGGTCGGTACTTATGTCGAGGCGAAGGACTGGAACGCTTTGATCGCCGACCCAGATGTGCTGCTGATCGATGTGCGCAATGATTACGAGTACCGAATAGGCACTTTTCAGGGCGCAGTCGATCCGAAGACTGCCTCTTTCCGTGATTTTCCGGCCTATGTGCGGGCTGAACTCGGCGGCGCGAAGGGACGCAAGATTGCCATGTTCTGCACCGGCGGCATCCGCTGCGAGAAGGCCAGTGCCTTCATGCTGCAGGAAGGGTTCGGCGAAGTTCACCACCTCAAGGGCGGTATCCTGCGCTACCTCGAGGACGTGCCGGAGTACCAGAGCCTCTGGCAAGGCGGCTGCTTCGTGTTCGACGAGCGGGTGGCGGTGCGACACGGCATGGTGCCGGACGGGCGCTACACGCTTTGCCATGGCTGCCGCCAGCCGCTGAGCGCTGAAGACTGCCTCGACCCCGCACACGAGGACGGTGTCGTCTGCCGCCATTGCGCGCCGCTTGTGACGCCGACACAGCGCGCGTCGGCTCGTGAGCGGCACCGTCAGATGCTGTTGGCGAAGGAGCGTGGCACGCCGCATATCGGGCCGGATGCGCAGCCCAAGGACCAGATCGCCTGATAATCCGGGCTGATCACGATCCTGCCAGCGCCAATGTGCCATCTGGATTGTGGCGGCGGGGCTTGGTCTTATCATCCGGTACAAAAAAGGAGATGGCCACGATGATACTGCGCAGCGCACGGCCATGGATCAGCACACTGGTGTTGGGGATTTGCCTTGCCGGGCCAGTCATGGCGCAAACACCGCCGCCCGTTCGTATCACCTCGTCTGCCGGGCCGCTGCTGGTGGAAACGGTTGCCACCGGGCTGGAAAACCCGTGGGGTCTAGCCTTCCTGCCAGACGGCCGGATGCTGGTGACCGAGCGGGCAGGGCGGCTGCGGATCATCAGCGCCGACGGCAAGCTGGGTGCGCCGCTCGGCGGCTTGCCACGCATCGCCGCACGTGGGCAGGGCGGGTTGCTCGATGTGGCGCTCGACCCTGGCTTTCGCGAAAACCGCACGGTCTATATCAGCTATGCCGAGCCGCGCGATGGTGGCGGTGCCTCCACTGCCGTGACGCGGGCGCAGCTCAACGCCGCTGACACAGCACTGGTCGCTGCCACCACGATCTTCTCGCAGCAGCCTGCCGGCAACACGGGCCGCCATTTCGGCTCGCGGCTGGTGTTCGCCCGCGACGGCAACTTGTTCATCACCACCGGCGACCGCGGCAACATGGAGATGAGCTCGCAGGACCCGAATACCCACATAGGCAAGGTGTTGCGCCTCAGGCCCGACGGCACGGTGCCGCCCGATAATCCGTTCGTGGGACAGGCCGGCAGGCGTGCGGAAATCTGGTCAACCGGCCACCGCAATGCCCAAGGTGCGGCGCTGCACCCGGACACCGGTGTGCTCTGGACCATCGAGCACGGCGCGCGCGGCGGCGACGAGGTCAATGTGGTGCGCAAGGGCCTCAACTATGGTTGGCCGGTGATCACCTACGGCATCGACTATTCGGGCCGGAAGATCGGCGAAGGGCAGGCCAAGGCTGGGC
>JBOFFB010000475.1:0-6487 GCA_051648385.1 Allobosea sp. | reverse complement strand
TCGGCAATCGGCCCCGACCGCCGCATTGCGGCCTCGCGCGCCAGCTGGCGGTTGACGACATCATGGTTGAGATCAAGGAAGGTCAGGGGTGGCAGCCGGTCAGCCACCGCGTCGGCCAGCATCCGGCAGAGCGAGGCTTGAGTGATCGGACGGCCGCCAAGACCGGCGACAACGGTGTATCCGTGCAGCTGGATGCCCGAGAGCGCCATCCGGACATCGGCTGAGACGACGCCGCCCATGCCGACCGAAAAGCTCTTCTCCAGCACCACAACGCGCTTTGCGCCCTTGAGTGCCGCGCGAACTGCGGCCAGCGGGAATGGCCGATAGGACCGGATCGACAGGACGCCGATCCTTTCGCCAGCCTCGCGCAAGGTATCGACAGTTTCTTCCAGCGTGCCCACGACCGACCCAAGCGCCACGACGATGGTTTCGGCATCCTCAATGCGGTAGCCGCGCACCAGCCCCCCGGCCTTGCGACCAAACCCAGCCTCGAATTCGGCGGCAATCTCGGGGATCAAGTCCAGCGCCATGGTCTGCTTGGCATGGGCGAGATAGCGCACCTCCATGAACGCCTCGGGCCCCACCATCGCGCCGATCGAGACCGGATCGGCGGGGTCCAGCACCTGACGGGGCTCATAGGGCGGCAGGAAAGCGTCGACCTGCGCCTGCGAGGGGATATCCAGCCGCTCATAGGCGTGGGTCAGGATGAAGCCGTCCATGCAGACCATCACCGGCATCGACAGTTCTTCGGCCAGCCGAAAGGCCTGGATATGCAGATCGACCGCTTCCTGGTTGCTTTCGGCGAAGAGTTGCAGCCAGCCGCAATCGCGCTGGCTCATGCTGTCGGAATGGTCGTTCCAGATGTTGATCGGTGCGCCGATGGCGCGGTTGGCCACGGTCATCACGATGGGCAGGCCAAGGCCGGAGGCGTT
Organism: Allobosea sp.; assembly: GCA_051648385.1. Taxonomy (GTDB): domain Bacteria; phylum Pseudomonadota; class Alphaproteobacteria; order Rhizobiales; family Beijerinckiaceae; genus Allobosea. The sequence continues at coordinate 5,555 of JBOFFB010000475.1, read as the reverse complement.
GTAGACCGCCTCGACCATGAACAAAAGGCCTTGGCTGGCTGTGGCGGTATAAGTCCGTGCGCCAGTCGCCGAGGATCCGATGGCCACGCTCATCGCGGCAAACTCGCTTTCGACGTTCAGGAACTCGCAAGGGGTCAGCGCACCGCCCTTGACCAGAGCCCCCAACCCTTCGACGATGTGGGTCTGCGGCGAGATCGGGTAGGCGCAGATGACTTCGGGTCGGCAAAGCGCGACGGACTGCGCCACCGCTTGCGAGCCTTCCATTTGCGAAATCATGGCGTTTCCTTTACGGCCAACAGGTCATGGGCCTCGGTTGCGGCGGCGGCGTTGCGTGCGGCGACCGGCCCCTTGAACTTGTCGTGGATGGCATGCACCACGGCGTCGAGTGTGATCAGCCCGGTCAGGGCGGCAAATCCGCCCAGCAAGACGGCGTTCGGCAAAGGCCGGCCAAGGTGCTTCAACGCAATTTCGGTGGCAGGCAGGGCGACCATGTGGCCCGGCGGCAATCGCGCGGCCATATCGCCGAGGCCCAATTCGCTGACCGTGCGGCCCGAGTTGATCAGGACATGGCCGGTTGGCACCAGCCCCTGGAACACATCGACCTGATGCAGAAGATGCGCGTCCTGAATGATCAGGACGTCAGGCGCCGAGATCGGCTCGCGTGACCGGATCGGCTTGTAGTCGATCCGACAGAACGAGACCACCGGCGCCCCGGTGCGTTCCGAGCCGAAGCTTGGAAACGCTTGGGCGTACCGCCCCTGTTCGAATGCCGCAATCGACAGCATTTCGGCCGCTGTTACCACGCCCTGGCCACCGCGACCGTGAATGCGAACCTGAAGCATCGCGGAATTCCTTCTTGCTCTGGGACGCCAACCTACTGTCTGGCTGCGACGCGGAGCATTGCTGCCAAGATTGCCAGATTGAGGGAGTTCGCTTCGCCCACGCCGATCGTTTCGTCATCGTCCCGCACTTCAGATCGACGCAATGTGCAGCGCCATGCACCGGCATCGGTGCGCGCCCGCCCGTGGATTGAAAAATGCCAGCCGGGCAGTAGAGCAATCACCTCGGCCACGATGGCATCCGTAGAGGTTTCGATTTCGCCCGGAATTTGGTCAGCCGACGCCGCACCTGGAAAGCTTGCGCGCAACGCCCTTGCAACGTCGGCAGACAGATCGCGATCTGCGTTGCCTGCGGTTTCAACCCTGATTGCAAGGCCCTCGATATCTTTCTGTAGCATGGTCTTCCTCCCTGTCCGGCCCTCCCGGACTGGCACCACTGTGCGCTGCCCCTGCGACCGGAGGAACCAGCTACCGATGCTCGCATCCTAACACGGCGTAATCTGGAATCCTTGATCGGGGTCAAGGTTCGCAACTTCAAAACGCGTCATCCTGACGTCGGGTTTCACACAGAGCTAGAGGGGTCAGGATTATGCAGAACGCAGAAAAGCGGGTGATCTGGTTCCAGGACCTGTCACGGGGGGATGTGGCTCTGGTGGGGGGCAAGAACTCGTCGCTGGGCGAGATGGTCCGGCAACTGGAGCCAAAGGGCATCAAGGTGCCACCGGGCTTTGCCACGACCGCCGAAGCTTTCCGCGACTATCTGACGGCCAATGGTCTGGACGAGATGATCGGGGCGACCCTGGCAAGGCTTGAGGCCGGAAAGATTACATTGCCCGAGGCCGGAACCTCGATCCGTCAGGCGATTAAGGCCGGCGAGTTCTCCGAACAGACCCGCAGCGAAATCGTCGCCGCCTTCCACGAATTAGCGAGGCGAACCGGGTCAAAGGATCTTTCGGTCGCCGTGCGATCCAGTGCCACCGCCGAGGACCTGCCGGACGCCAGCTTTGCCGGACAGCAGGAAACCTACCTGAACGTGCGGGGCGAGGCCGCCCTTCTGGATACTTGCCGTCGCTGCTATGCCTCGCTGTTCACCGACCGGGCGATCACCTACCGGATGCTGAAGGGCTTTGGCCACACGAAGGTTGCCCTGTCGATCGGGGTGCAACTGATGGTGCGCTCTGACATCGGCGGGTCTGGCGTGATGTTCTCGATCGACACCGAGTCGGGCTTTGATAAGGTCGTCCTGATCAACGCCGCCTGGGGTCTGGGCGAAAACGTCGTGCAAGGCGCGGTGAACCCCGATGAATACCAGGTGTTCAAACCCCTGCTGTCGAACCCGGCACTTATTCCCATCGTGGAAAAGAGGCTGGGTGAGAAAGAACAGAAGATGGTCTATGCTGGCACGACCGGCGGCGAGACGAAGAACGTACCCACGTCCAAGGCCGAACGCGCACGCTACGTGCTGAACGATGCCGAGATTCTGGAGCTTGCCCGCCAGGCCTGTACCATCGAGGCGCATTACGGCCAGCCGATGGACATGGAATGGGCCCGCGACGGCGAAACTGGCATCCTTTACATCGTGCAGGCGCGGCCCGAGACGGTGCAATCTCGCGCCAAGGTCGGCGTGCTGAAGTCCTACCATGTAACGTCGCATGGCGCGACGCTGCTCAAGGGCTTGAGCGTCGGTGAAGCGGTGGTGTCGGGCACCGTCTGCCTGATCGAAAACGCCCGCGACATCGACCAGTTCATTGACGGCGCGATCCTTGTCACCTCGACCACCGACCCCGACTGGGTGCCGATCATGAAGCGCGCCGCCGCCATCATCACCGACCACGGCGGCCGCACATCGCATGCCGCCATCGTCAGCCGCGAACTGGGTCTTCCGGCGGTCGTCGGCTGCGGGAACGCGACCGAGATGCTGCACAGCCATCAGGAGGTAACGCTGTCCTGCGCCGAGGGCGAAGAGGGCTTCATCTATGCCGGCGCTTCGGAATTCACCGTGCAGGAGTTGCACTACGACACCGTGCCCGAAACCCGCACCAAGATCATGCTGAACCTTGCCAATCCGTCCGCCGCGTTTCGCTGGTGGCACCTGCCGACCGAAGGCGTGGGCCTTGCCCGGATGGAATTCGTGATCAACAACGCGATCAAGGTGCATCCGCTGGCGCTGACCCGCTTTGACGAGTTGAAGGACGAGGCCGCGCGGGCCGAGATCGAGGCGATGACCAAGGGCTATGCCGACAAGGCCGACTACTTCGTCGATCACCTTGCGCGCGGGCTGTCGCGCATTGCGGCCTTCTGCTTTCCGAAACCCGTCATCGTGCGGATGAGCGACTTCAAGACCAACGAATATGCCAACCTGCTGGGCGGCAGGCAGTTCGAGCCGACCGAAGAAAACCCGATGATCGGCTTTCGCGGCGCCTCGCGCTATTACTCGCCGCGCTACAAGGATGGCTTCGCGCTAGAATGCCGGGCGATCAAGAAGCTGCGCGAAACCATGGGCTTCACCAACGTGATCATGATGATCCCGTTCTGCCGCACACTGGACGAAGCCGACCGGGTGCTGGCCGTGATGGCCGAGAACGGTCTGGTGCGGGGCGAAAATGGGCTTCAGGTCTATGTGATGTGCGAGATCCCGTCGAACGTGATCCTTGCCACCGAGTTCGCCCAGAAATTCGATGGCTTCTCGATCGGCTCGAATGATCTGACGCAATTGACCCTTGGCGTTGATCGCGATTCCGGCGATCTGGCAGACCTCTTCGACGAACGCGACCCCGCCGTGTTGTGGATGATCAAGACGGTCATCGCCAAAGCGCATGCCGCCGGGGCCAAGGTCGGCCTCTGCGGACAGGCCCCCAGCAACGATTCGTCTTTTGCCCGATTGCTTGTCGAGGCGGGCATCGATTCGATTTCGGTCACGCCCGACAGCTTTTTCGCGGTCAAACAGCATGTCGCGCGGGCCGAGGCGGAATTGGCCGGGTGAACCGGCCAAAGTCGACAGATGCAGGCGCGAAAACCCGGTTCAGATTGCTGCACGGTCTGTCCGTGGCCTTTGCTTTGGCCCATATCGGTCTGCCAGGTCTTGTGAGGACGCGACCGATGGTCTGACGTGGCGTAACTTCCCCACTTGAACGGCCGGTCTAACCAACGCCCACCGGAACGCGAACCGGTGCCGAGCCTTGCGCCGACCTGTTCGCTGCCAACAAAGTTTGTTGACAGGGCCCTGTGCCCACCACTTTGAAGCAGTGTCTTGCGCGCGGCCTAATCCGGCGTCCAGCTATTTGCCGTGAAAAGAGTGATGCCGCTGTTCCGTGCAGTGTTCCGCTCTATTCTTCTTCGGGAAAGGGCGGAGGAGACTTCATGCTCGACACGAACAATCCGTCCATCGGACGTTTCGACAAGTCCTTTCTGGTGCACATGATCAGGGATTTCTTCCTTGTTCTGCTGGCCGTAAGCGCGCTCGAATTTGCTCTCAAAGCTGCATTTGTCTACTACAACTACAGCGTCAACGGGGTGTCCCAGGCGCAGGTGGTCGCAGATGATCTGGCTGAAAACGTGCGCTCGATCATGCGCAACGAAGGTGGGCCGGTCGCCGCGCGCACTATCTACCCGATCCTTGAAAGAAACTGGACCGATCTGGGCTATGCGGTGGCCATCGTCCCCTCGGATGTCACCATCCGGTCCATCGAGAGCCTCTTCGATTTTGTGCCTGCCGGGATCCCCGAAGCATGGCCTGAGGGCCAGTTCAAGGAGGCGTCGGTTCAAATCACTGCCGAAACCTTCTGTCTGCAATGTCATACCGAAGCAAAGGTTGGTGACGTGCTGGGCACTGTCACGGTGCACAACTATCTTTCGCGCGATTTCGCGATCTGGTTCAAGGAGGTGCAGCTTGCCGCAGGCCTCGCCGTCGGCAAGATCGTCTTGCATTCGTTCTTGCTGTTTCTGATCCTGCGCGCCCGGATGGAGCCTCTGTTGCGGCTTCGGGCTGTGGTTAGTGGTCTCTCAAAGGCTTATGGCGCGCTGGATCAGCGGGCGGAGATCAGGACCGAAGATGAATTCGGCGTGCTGGCGCGCGACCTGAACATCTTTCTCGATCGCATCAACCGTCTGATCTCGGAGCTCAATCAAGTGCTTCAGCGCGTCGTCGCGGTGAACGACGACATCGTCACTGTTCAGGGCGATCTACGCGGCCAGATTGACAGTGTGGTGACCGGTGTGCGGCGGCTTGAACGCGATGCCATGCTGGCCGCCAAGCGCGAGCCACGCCTGTCGAACGACTGGTTCACAGCGATCCGCGCATCGGTCCAGGCGCTTGATGACAGGTTGGCGCAGGCAGGCGACACCCCGCAGGCGGGTGAACTGCTGGACGCGCTTCGCGCCGTGGTCGCAAGCGCCGAAACGCAGCTGGCGACATCGGAAAAACTGTTCGAAAGCCTTGCTGCCGTCGGTGACGACACTGAAAACCTGAAAGGCGCGATGGCGGAAATGACCAGGCTGGAAGAGCGGATGAAAACGATCATCGAAACGGGCAGCACCCTCGTGCGCCGCCTCCAGCCAGAGGCAGGATAACCCCGTGCGGGCCTGGACCACGCGCGACTGCGGCAAACGGACATTGCATTGGCGCTGTGATGGGTCTGTTTCTGGCCTGCTTTGACGGCAAGCCTCCTTTTCAAGCCTCAGCCTGGGGCAAAGGCAAAACGCGGTTCAAACGGTGCC
>JBOFFB010000474.1:0-3972 GCA_051648385.1 Allobosea sp. | reverse complement strand
CCTGCACTTCTGTATCTTTTTCGCGTCCCCACCTTCGTGGCAGTGGGCACATCGTTGCTGCAGATCCTGGTGACCATGACGGCAGCCACCTTGTTCCATGCCGCCTCCAACCAATCGGTCGACATCGTCCTGGCTGTCCTGTTGATCACAGGCGGCGTTTTTGGCGCGCAGTTCGGCGCGCGCGCTGGACGCAACCTCAGGGGCGAGAGCTTCAGGATGCTGCTGGCGTTGCTTTTGCTCGCGGTGGGCTTCCGCTTTGCGTCGCAAGCCATCGTCAAGCCCAACGAGTTGTTCTCCATCACGATCCAGGGGCAACGATGAAGGGCTGGAGCCGCCAACTTGTGAGGCTGCTGGCGCTGTTCGCTGCGATGTATGCAGGCCAGACCGCGCGTGCGGAGGTGCTGATTTCGTCGCTGTCCACCCACCGCGTCCTGATTGGCTCGAATTACACCGGCGCGCAGATCGCGATCTTTGGCTCTGTCGAGCGCGAGGGCCGGACAGTCGCACGAGGTGACCCATACGACATCGTTGTCACGGTAACCGGACCCAGGCAGCGCGTGCTGGTTCGCGAAAAAGACCGGCGAGGGTTGTTTTGGCTCAACAACGAGCAACACCGGTTTGCCGATGCGCCGGCCTTCATGGCGACATTCACAACACGGACCGTTGCCGAGATGGGCTCGGAGGAAGATGCACGCCGCTTGCAGATCGGGTTGAAGAACAAGCTTCTGCCTGTCGGTGCCGGTCTGTCCTATGATCCAGGCGAAGCGCGGTTCACCGATGCGTTAATCCGCCTCAAGGCCCAGGACAAACTCTACAGCGAGATCGAACGCGGCGTCACCTTTCTGACACCGAGCCTGTTCCGCGCCCGGCTCGAGCTGCCCGCCAACGCACCGACAGGCAACTATGAAGTGTCGATCGAGCTTTTCGTCGGACAGGTACCACTGACGCGCCAGCAAACCAGTTTTGAAGTCGTGCAAATTGGGTTTGAGCAACAGGTGGCGAGTTTTGCGCGGAACTGGTCATTCATCTACGGACTGGCGACCGCGCTGACCGCCATCCTGTTTGGCTGGCTGGCGACCATCATTTTCCGGCGCGACTGAGCGACGTTGGCGATTGCTGTTGAGTTCGGCTGCGACCGCGCTATGTCTGGTTGCCTACCAAATCTCACATCGTTCTTCGACACGCGACAAGCGGTGTTGTCTCTCCCACAAGCTCGCAAGTGCCGTCGCACTTGCCAGTGGCCACCGGCACAATCGAGGCCGATTGGCATGAACAATTGAAAACCGGATCTCCATGTCAGTCTCCAAGTCGACCGTCACCATCCCGCTTCTGCTCGGAGCTGCTGGTCTTGTCCCGTTTGTCGCCCTGTCTGCTGCGCTTGTGCTCGGCTCAAGCTTGCCGATGTTCGAGGACACCGACAGCGTGCGCATCGCTCTGGTCGGCTACGGAGTGGTGATCCTGTCTTTTCTCGGCGGCATTCGCTGGGGACTGGCAATGAAGGAAACAGAGGCAGGCAACGCCAAGGCCAAACGCGACTTCATCATCGCTGTGATCCCGGCATTGCTGGGATGGTTTGCCTGGTTCCAACCGTCGCCCATGGACCTGTGGTTGCTTGCGGTGGCGCATATCGCCCTCGGTTTGCTGGACTATGGCCTCGCCTGCCGCATCATCGCGCCTGAATGGTACGGCAAGCTGCGGCTTGCGCTGGCAAGTGTGGCTGCAGTGTGCCTGATTCTGACGGCCTTGCTCGCGGCATGACGCAGGCAGGGCAAACCTTCATCTGATCCACGGGGACTTTCGGCGTTCAGGCCGCCTCCTCGATCAGGGTGACCGTATCAACTTCCTCAATCCGGAGACCGGTCGTTGTGTCGAAAAGTTGGATATCCTGCGGTGTGACATCGATGCCGAGTGAAGCACCAAATCTGTAGGGGTGGCGGCCATCGACATGGATGACAAGTGGCTGACCGGCGACTTCGGCGTGGATATGCTGCCCGACGCCTAGTTCCTCGGCAAAATCGAAACTGGCGTTCAATACCGAATGATCTCCCGCGAGGTGCGGCCGGATCATCAGCGCTTCGGCGCGGATACCGAGCGTCACAGGTCCTGGCTTCAAGCCGGGATAGCGCGCGGTGTCGATGGTCAGTCGCTGTCCATCGGCGAGCGTCAGCGAGTGTCCATCAGCTGTTATGGTTCCGTTCAGAAGATTGAGGCCCGGTGCGCCGATGAAACCGGCGACGAAAATGCTGGCAGGACGATCATAGACATCCTTGGGCGCGCCGATCTGCTCGATCACGCCCTTGTTCATGATCACCAGCTTGTCAGCCAGCGTCATTGCCTCGACCTGGTCATGGGTGACGAAGACCGATGTCGCTTTCAGGCGCTGATGCAGCTTCCTGATCTCGATACGCATCTGAACGCGCAGCTTGGCGTCAAGGTTTGATAGCGGCTCGTCGAACAGGAACACCTTGGGCTCCTTGATCATCGCCCTTGCCATGGCGACGCGCTGGCGCTGCCCCCCGGAGAGCTGACCAGGCTTGCGATCGAGAAATTCGTCGAGGCCGACAGTCTTTGCCACGGCCTGCACCCGCGCCAACCGCTCAGCCTTGGCGACCCCTGCGACCTTCAGCCCGTAGCCAATATTTTCGGCCACGCTCATGTGCGGATAGAGCGCGTAATTCTGGAAGACCATGGCGCAGCCACGTTCGCGTGGCTCCTTGTCATTGACCACCTCGCCCGCAATTGAAATCTTGCCGCCGGAAATCTCCTCAAGCCCTGCGATCATGCGCAAAAGCGTGGACTTGCCGCAGCCCGAGGGGCCGAGAATGACCACGAACTCACCGTCCGCAATCGACAATTCCACACCGTGGACGACTTGCGTCTTGCCATAAAACTTGGTGACATTCTGGATGTCGATGCGGGCCATCCGTCTCTCCTATTTATCGGTCTGCACAAGGCCGCGCACGAACCAGCGCTGCATGAAGATCACCACCAGAAGCGGTGGCGTCATCACCATCAGTGTGCCTGCCATGGCGATATGCCAGCGCGGCGGCTCGCCGAAGAGAGGGCCGGGTACGATGCGCTGAAGCTGCATGACGGCTGTGCCGTAGTTGGCGATATCGGTGATGATCAGCAGTGGCCAGAGGTACTGGTTCCACGAGTAGACGAACATGATGGTGGCAAGCGCCGCCATGTTGGTCTTGGAGAGTGGCAAGAGCACGTCCCAGAAAAAGCGCAGCGGCCCGGCACCGTCCATCTTGGCGGCTTCCGCCAATTCGTCCGGCACGGTGAGGTAGAACTGTCGGTAAAGGAACGTGCCTGTCGCTGTTGCGATGAGCGGCAGGATGAGGCCGGTATAGGAGTTCAGCATCGACCATTCCGGCAAACTGACCTTCACGCCGGCGAGTGTGGACAGCACCGCGCTGAGGCCGATCAAGTCGAGGATTTCCTGATATGGGCGTAACACGTTTGCGGCGACCGCATAGGTCGGCACGATCCGCACCTCGAGTGGCAGCATCAGGGTTACGAAGATCATCCAGAAGAACAGGGTGCGGAAGCGATAGTTGAAATAGACGATCGAATAGGCCGATATCGCCGCAATGGCGATCTTGCCGGCGGTGACACCGATGGCGACAATCAGCGAGTTCAGCATCTTCGGGCCGAAGCCTGACTGCTTCCATGCAAGCGTATAGTTCTCGATCATCTGGTTGCCAGGCCAGAGCGGCATCGGCACGGTGTTCACGGTCCTGAAATCGTGGGTGGACGCGACGAAAACGATCCATAGTGGCACCAGCAGCATGATCAGCCCGGTGACAAGGATCAGGTGCGTCAGGATATTGAGGATGGGGGTGCGTTCGACCATGTCAGCCTCAGGTGTAGTGAACGCGGCGTTCGACGAACCTGAACTGGATGAAGGTCAGGCTGACCACCAGCAGCATCAGGACGAGCGACTGGGCAGCGGCAAGCGAGTAGTCC
>JBOFFB010000473.1:0-1538 GCA_051648385.1 Allobosea sp. | reverse complement strand
GACGCGGAACGATACGTCGCGCACCGCAGCGGTCGTACCCCAGCGCTTCCAGACATTGCGAAATTCGACGGAGGCGGCGCGAGAAACAGGCGATGACATCAGCGGGCTCCAAGGACTGGTGTGGGGGCAGCCGATGGTTTTTCGGCAACGGCGCGGCGACCGATGCGGCGTTCGCCGACCAGCTTCTGGATCAGCAACACGACGGCGAGCATGAACACGATCAGCAGCGAAGAATAGGCGATGGCCAACGCGTACTCGCCCGCTTCGACCCGGTTAACGATGTACGCAGTGGCCATGTTGTAGCGGGCGGTAACGAGAAACACGATGGCCGACACCGCCGTCATCGCGTTGACGAAGGCGTAGACCAGCGTGGAGATGATTGCAGGCTTGAGCAGTGGCAGCGTCACGCGCCTCACTGTCATGCCGGTCTTGGCCCCCAACGTGGTCGAAGCCTCATCGAGCGATTTGTCGATCTGGCTCAGCGCCGCGATGCCGGCGCGCACGCCCACCGGCATGTTGCGGAAGACAAAGCAGATGATCAGGATCAGCCCTGTGCCGGTGATCTCGATCGGGGCGACGTTGAAGGCAGCGATATAGGCCACGCCAATCACCGTGCCGGGGATGGCGAAGGACAGCATCGTCAGGAACTCGAAGGCTCTTTTGCCGGCAAAATCATGCCGCGACAGCACATAGGCTGTGAGCAGGCCAACCGCCGCGGTGAGAGGTGCCGCAATGGCCGAGACACCGACGGTGACAAAGAATGAATCCCATGCTGAGCCGGCAAAAAACAAGCCTCGCTCGCCCCATTCGACGGCAAAGCCCGTGGCGAAGTGCTTCCACGTCTGGGTCATGTCGCCGCGGCCGATATCGTTGACGAAGCCGCCGATGGCGATGATCCCATAGACCACGAGCGTGAGGGCAACCCAAGGCACGACGGCGGCCAGCGAAAATGCGCGGACCATGCCTGGCAGCGGCAGCGGCACGCCGGAATCGCCCTTGCCCGTGACCGTCACATAGGACGCGCGCCCGAGCCAGACGCTCTGCAACCAGAAGGCGGCCAGCGTCAGCGCCAGCAGGATGAGCGCCAGCACGGCGGCGCGGCCTGGGTCATGCTGCGCGCCTGCCACCGCGAAGAAGATCTTGGTCGAAAGCACCTCGAACGATCCGCCAAGCACGAGGGGATTGCCGAAATCCGACAGGCTTTCGACAAAGGCCAGCAGGAACGCAGCGGCGACTGCTGGCCTCAGCAGCGGCCATGTCACGGTGCGGAAGACACGGGCGCGGCTGGCGCGTAGTGTTTGGGCGGCCTCCTCCAGCGACGGCGCGATGCCCTGAAGTGCATCGCGCAGGATGAGATAAGACAACGGTGTCTGCGACAGGACCTGGCTGATCAGCACGCCCGGCAGGCCATAAATCCAGCGTGAGCGCGGGATGCCGAACCAGTCATCCATGAAGGTGGTGATGATGCCGGTGCGCCCAAACAGGATGACCAGCGCCAGCGCGATCACGAACGGTGGCGTGATGATCGGCAGGATCGA
>JBOFFB010000472.1:0-2370 GCA_051648385.1 Allobosea sp. | reverse complement strand
TCAGACTTACGATAGCGGACGGTTCGGACGCTTCGGACGGCATGCGCTCGGTTTCCAGATGGCCCTTGAACTTCCGTGGGGCATCGGCCCGCTTCAGTTCACGAAATTCTTTCCTGAAGACACCCACAACTCATTCCTGAATGCCTTCATGTCTGGCGGCTGGATCGCGGGGGTCTGTTTCCCGGCACTTGTATTCATCACTGTCATCATGGGATTCAAGCTGATCTTCGTGCGCGTGCCGTGGCAGCGGATGTATCTGGCGGTCTTTTCCGCATTCTTCGGTACGGTCTGCGAAGCCTTCATCATCGACGTCGATCACTGGCGTCATTTCTGGATGATGCTGGGCGCAATGTGGGCGATGTTCGCAGCGGCCCATGCCTACAACTACCGCGCCCAAACCCAAGACCCCTCATAACTGAGATATTCCGCACCTGATCGCAACAGCGGTTCCGGATGAACCGCTGTTCACGCAACATACTATTTTTACACGGAACAGAGCTGGCGGCTTCTCGTTGAGGATTGGGCAGATAACGAGGAGGATACCATGAAGACGAAGCTTTTGATGACCGTCGCGACGGCTGCCCTGATAGGCACCGCGGGACTGGTTTCGGCGCAGTCGCCGAGCAATGCGCCGAATACACCCGCCGCATCGCAGACCGCACCGTCAGCAGGCGCACCTGCTGAGAAGGCCGCACCGTCCGGCGAGATGAAGGGCGGTCAGGCCCAGATGCCGCGCGAGGGTGGAAATGCCCAGCGCTCTCAGGACGGCACCAGGGATGGAATGAAGTCGAAGGGCGCAGAAACCGCTCCTGATACGAAGAGCGGCAAGGCCGCGTCCGAAACGAATATGGACAGGTCGAAGGACGGCATGAAGGCCGATCAGAAAAATGCCTCCGAAGGCAAGGCCGGAGCAACGACTGGTCAGGCTGGTGCCGGCGCAAAGCTGTCAACCGAGCAGCGCACCACGATCCGCACCTCGATCACCAAGCAGAACATCAAGCCTGCGACGAACATCAACTTCTCGATCTCCGTCGGCACGCGTGTTCCGCGAACGGTGGGCTTCCACCCGCTTCCGGCCGAAGTCATCACGATCTATCCGGACTGGCGTGGATATGAGTTCTTCCTGGTCGGCGGCGAGATCGTGGTCGTGAACCCTCGTACGCTCGAGATCGTTGCTGTGCTCGAGGCATAAGCCGAGCGTCTTCGAGACGAGAAAGGGCCGGTCAATCGACCGGCCCTTTGCTATTGTCCAGACTACCAATCTAGCGCAGCCGTCCCCGCGCGACGTCATAGGTCCATGAGCGGCGGCCGCTGCTGAAAACCACCCGCCTGAACTGCAAAGCCCTGGCCTGCTCCGGAATCTTCGCCGTCTCGACCAGTTGCATGGCCATCTGCCTGTTCATCTGCGGCGACACAAACCGGACCGTACTGTTGCCGCGGCCGGACGCCACCACCTTCATACCGTCATCTCGCATTCGCTGTCCCATCTCGTGGGCATAGAGCTCGCGGTTGGCGACGGCCGCGATCTGAACGGACGGCTGAAGAATTCCGTACTGGATCATGCGCATGGCATTGGCCATCTCAAGGGCCTGCGTATTTGACGGATCTGCCGCCGCGGCCATCTGAAGACGCAACTCCATGCTGCGGAATGCGGACAGCGATACCGGTGCCTTGCTCCTGCCGCGCCTGGAATTCTCATAACTCGCTTTCAGCGCCATCGCCTCGCCGAGCAACGCGTCAAGAGCGGCCTTGTTGTCGGCAGCTTTCTGCTCGGCCGGAGACAGCGGGACTGGCGCCGGAGCGGGTGTCGCTTCTGCCGGTTGTGCAGGCGCAACGGTAACAGGCTCCGATTGCGCCGGAATCGTCCCTGTTGCCTGATTGGCGGCGTCCGGTGGCTTCTCGGTTTGCGTGGCTTGCGGGCTTGGCGTCGTCGCCTGCGTGGTTTGACCGAGCACAAGCCCACCGGAAACCATGGTGAGAGAGATCAGCGATAAAACAATGCTCTTGCGTCGCAACACGTCCGCACCCAATCGGTTGGGATCGATGCCAGATATTGATCAACGCTTTAAAACGCATCAAGCGGAGTTTTGTTCTGCCCAGACATAAATGTTTTGCCCGGAATGCTTCCCAAAAAAAGGCCCGGCAACCTTTCGGAAGCCGGGCCAGTTTAAGACGCAAGTCAGGGAGACCAACGCCGTAGTGCGATCAGTGCAAGATTTCGAAAAGTCCGGCCGCGCCCATGCCGCCACCGATGCACATGGTGACGATGCCGTACTTGGCCTTGCGGCGGCGGCCTTCGATCAGGATGTGACCGGCCAGACGGGCTCCGGTCATGCCGTAGGGATGCCCCACCGCGATCGAGCCGCCGTT
>JBOFFB010000471.1:0-2864 GCA_051648385.1 Allobosea sp. | reverse complement strand
CGACCACACCGAGTAACGCCCGCCGACCCAATCCCAGAAACCGAAGACGCGGGCGGCGTCGATGCCGAAAGCCGCCGCCTTGTCGAGCGCGGTGGAGACGGCGCAGAAATGCGCGCCCACCGCTTTCTCGCCCAGCGCTGCCACCAGCCAGGAACGTGCCGAGCGTGCATTGGTCATGGTCTCGATGGTGGTGAAGGTCTTTGAGGCAACGATGAACAGCGTGCGGGCCGGATCGAGGTTCTTGAGCGTGTCATGCAGATGCGCGCCGTCGATGTTCGAGACAAAATGTGTGCGCGGCCCGTCATGACAGGGTGCCAGCGCCAGCGTCATCATCACCGGACCGAGATCAGAGCCGCCGATGCCGATGTTGACGATGTCGGTGAAGGGCTTGCCGTCCGCAGCGGCGATCCGTCCCGAACGCACGCCATCACAGAACGCGCCCATGCTGGCCAGCACGGCGTTCACATCCGGCATCACATCGCGGCCATCGACCATCACGGCGCGCTTGGAGCGGTTGCGCAACGCGGTGTGCAAGACGGCGCGGCCTTCGGTGTTGTTGATGGCCTCGCCAGCGAACATCGCGTCGCGCTTGGCCTCGACGCCAGTGGCGCGGGCGAGCTCGATCAGCTTGGCCAGCGAGGCGTCTGTGAGTGTCGTCTTTGAAAAGTCGAGCAGCATGTCATCGGCGCTGCATGAGAAGCGCTGGAAGCGCCGCGCCTCGCTGGCAAACAGGGTGCGAAGGGAAATCTCTGCCGCTTTGGCTCCAAGGCGGCTCAGCTCTTGCCAGATCTGGTCAGTGCTCATTCCTGATCGCTCCTTGTCCACATCCGCAAAATCACAGCACCGCTCCGGGGTTGAGGATGCCCTTCGGATCGAGTGTCGCCTTGATGGCGCGCATGAGGGCAAGCTCGACCGGGTCCTTGACACCCGGCAGCAGGTGCTTTTTCAGCCGACCGATGCCGTGTTCGGCCGAGATCGAGCCATTGAGGCTGCTGACCAGCCCATGCACAGCGACATTGACCTCATCCCAGCGGGCGAGGAAGCCGGCCTTGTCTGCACCGACAGGCTGGGTGATGTTGAAATGGATGTTGCCGTCGCCAAGATGGCCAAATGGCAACGGGCGGCAGCCCGGCATCATCGCTTCGACCAGCGCGATGCCCCGCACCAGGAATTCCGGCACAGCCGCGACCGGCACAGACACATCATGCTTGATCGAGCCGCCCTCGAAACGCTGCACCTCGCTCATCGCTTCGCGGATGCGCCAGAGGTCGTTGCGCTGTGTCTCGGAGGACGCCAGCACCGCATCACTGATCAGCCCGCTTTCCAGCGCCTTTTCCAGCAGTGTCTCGATCGCCTTCTCCAACCCCTCAGGACCGGGCGATGACAGCTCCATCAGCACATACCATGGCGAGGGTGCGCCAAGCGGATCGCGCGTGCCCGGCGCGTGGCGCAGCACCACTTCGACGCCGAAGCGCGGCATGATCTCGAAGGTGGTAAGCTGGCTGCCTGCTTCGGCCTTGGCGAGGTTGAGCAGGTCCAGCGCCTGTTCGGGCGTGCCGAGCGCCAGAAACGCCGTGGCCCGGGCCTGCGGCCTCGGAAACAGCTTCAGCGACGCAGCGGTGATCACGCCAAGCGTGCCCTCCGCGCCGATGAACAGGTTCTTGAGGTCATAGCCGGTGTTGTCCTTGCGCAGGGTGCGGAGGCCGTTCCAGACCCGGCCATCGGCCAGCACGACTTCCAGCCCAAGACAAAGATCGCGGCTGTTGCCATAGGCGATCACGGCAGTCCCGCCCGCGTTGGTCGAGAGATTGCCGCCGATGGTGCAACTGCCTTCCGACGCCAGCGACAACGGAAACAGCCGCCCCGCCGCATCGGCCGCGTCCTGCACGCGTTGCAAGGTGACGCCAGCCTCGACGATGATCGTGTCGCTGGCGGCATCGACCGCGCGCACCTTGTCCAGCCGGGTCAGCGAAAGGATGATCTCGCGCCCTTCTGCAATGGGGATCTGCCCGCCCACCAGTCCGGTATTGCCGCCCTGCGGCACAACGGGCGTGCCAGTCTCATCTGCAAACTTGAGAATGGCTGCGACTTCGGCAGTATTTGCGGGCCTGATAACCGCGCGCGCTGTGCCAGTAAACAGGTCGCGCCATTCCTTCAGGTGCGGGGCCATGTCGGCGGCATCGGTGACGAGGTGCTTCGCCCCGACGATGGCGCCCAATCTGTCCAGAATTCCGTCCATGTGCTGGCCGTCACCTCTTCTTGCGCTGGGCCGCCTTGGTGAAGACGCCGACCAGCTCGACATGGGCAGAGTAGCGAAACTGGTCAACCGGCGTTACACGCTCCAGAGCATAGCCGCCCTCGATCAGCTTGGCCGCATCGCGCACGAAGCTCCCGACATCGCACGAAACATAGGCGATCGTGCCTACCTGCGATTTCGCCAGTTGTACGCATTGCGCTTCCGCCCCGGCGCGCGGCGGGTCTAGCACGACCGCATCGAAGGGCTTGAGTTCGTGTTCGAGCAGTGGGCGGCGGAACAGGTCGCGGGTTTCGCAGACAATGCGCCTGAGGCCGTGGGTCGCGCGCGCTGCCTTGTCGAGGGCGACAAGCGCAGCGGCCTCGCTCTCGAAGGCATGCACCTCCGCACTTTCCGCCAGCCTTAGCGCGAACGGGCCGGAGCCGGCGAACAGGTCAGCGACACGCTTTGCGCCGGAGACAGCCTCGGTCGCCAGCTTGCCGAGCACCTCTTCGCCCTCGGCGGTGGGCTGCAGAAAGCCGCCCGGCGGCACGATGACCTTGGCGCGGCCCATGGCCTGTGCCGCATCGCCGCGCGCGATGATGGTTTCACCGTGGATCGACAGGCGCAC
>JBOFFB010000470.1:0-1818 GCA_051648385.1 Allobosea sp. | reverse complement strand
GGCCTCAAAGACCCCGAAATCCTGAAGGCCTTCCGGGTACAGGGTTTCGCGGCCACCGACGACAAGGCCTATGATGTCTTGCGTGACACAGCCAAGGTACTGGATCTCGACCTCGCCAAAGTGCGCGGATGAACAGTCTCGCGCCATTGCCTGTCCAGCGCGTTGGTTCAAGTCCGGCACGTCATGACGCACTGCTCTTCCAGGAGCGTGCTGCCGGCCTGCGTCGCCTTGGGATCATGGCGGTTATCGGCGTGGTTTGCGTTGCTGCACTGGCGATCACGGGTTTTTTCGATGCCGAGCGCTTCAGCGATGGCATCCCGGCGTTGGCGCAGTTGTTCAGTGAGATGGTGCCACCCGATTTCGGGCGCTGGCGCAACTGGTTGAGGCCACTGCTGGACACGCTAGCCATGTCAATTGCCGGCACAGTGCTGGCGGTCATTCTGTCATTGCCGCTGGCGATCCTCGCAGCCCCGAACACGACGCCCCATCCAGTTTTGATGCATGCGGTCCGTACTCTGCTTTCATTCCTGCGTTCGGTGCCCGAGATCATCATGGGCATTCTTTTCGTTGCAGCCGTCGGGTTCGGTGCGCTGCCCGGCGTGCTGGCTCTGGCTCTGCATTCGGTTGGTATGGTGGGTAAATTTTACGCGGAGGCGATCGAACATGTCGATCCACGTCCGCTTGAAGCTGCGCGCGCTGCCGGAGCCACCTCAAGCCAGGTCATCACGCACGCAGTGCTGCCGCAGGTGTTGCCGCAACTGGCTGACGTCACGATCTACAGATGGGAATATCATTTTCGCGCCTCAGCCGTGCTCGGCATCGTTGGTGCGGGCGGCATCGGCTTCGAACTGATCGCGGCGCTGCGCCTGATCAGGTACGATCAGGTCAGCGCAATTCTGCTGACCATCCTCGCGTGCGTGCTTGTGGTTGACGCAATGGGTGCGTGGCTTAGGCGAAATCTCAAATAGGCGGCCAGAGTCGTTTGTCGACATCGACGTCGACACCACGCCAAAGCCATGCACTGGCCGATCATCGACAACACCCTGCTATAATCTGCCCCCATGACGATTGAGGAACCGTCAGAGCTTCGTCATCGCCCTGTCAGCAAAGCTCACTATCCGAGAGTAGCGAGTGACATCGCAAACTTGCAGCTTGCGCGAGTAATTGGGGAACGATGATGTTCAAGATCAACCGCCGTCAGTTTGTTGCTTCAGCTGGTGCTGCCGCTGTTTCCTCACCAACCATTCTCGCAGCGCAGGTTGACCAACGTCCCACCATCACGATTGCGGTCCAGAAGATTGCCAACAACAACACACTGGAAATCGCGCACGAGGCTTCGAACGTCGCCACGCGCTGGTACAACCTGATCAAGGAACCGTTGATCGATACGGACTGGACGGGAAATGTCCTGATCCGGCCCGGCCTTGCGGAAAAATGGCGTCGCATTGATGCCAGCACGGTGGAATTGACCCTTCGCGAAGGTGTCAGCTTCCACAATGGCGATCTTCTCGAACCTGAAGACGTTGTTTTCAGTTTCGGACCTGACCGGCTGTTCGGCGATCCTGAGCGCCAGAAGGCGGGCGCCGCAAACCCGAAAGCGCTTCCGGCAAGCTTGCCACGTGCCGCACGCGCTGCCTATCCGTCGCTGGAACGTATTGAGATTGTCGATCGTCGCACGGTGCGCTTTGTCAACAAGACGCCCGACCTGACCCTCGAAGGCCGTATCGCCATGCGCGTTGGCTGCATCCTCAACCGCCGCGCCTTTCAGGAGGCTTCGAGCTGGCTTGAGTTTGTGCGCAAGCCGATCGGGACCGGGCC
>JBOFFB010000469.1:0-3227 GCA_051648385.1 Allobosea sp. | reverse complement strand
CTTGGCATTGAGTGTGAGCCCGCGCGGAGAGCGGATAATGCGGGAGTTGTCGATACGGGTCATGAATTGGTCCTTGATGTACGGAAGATTTTGACGCCTGCGGCGACGTCTTGCGCTGGATTCCGGGTTCCGTCCGCGGGCAAGCCGCTCCCGGCCCCGGAAATGCGCCAAGCCCCCTTCGCGTTTCCGGGGCTCTGGAGCGCCAGCGGAAGAGAACCGGGAATCCAGCGCAGGACGTCGCCGCAGGTGTCTTCATTCACCTTCATGCCACCATCAAGCCATCAAGCACATCGCTGTGGGGGGCGCTGAGTGCCCCTGCCCTGACGAGCGCGGAACAGGCTTCCATCTCGGCGGAAATCACCCTGTCCTGATCAAGGAACGGCGTGACACTCCGAAGCGTTGCAAAAGCCGCCTGCAATCTTGGCGAGGTGGCCAGCGGCTTTCGCATCTCCACCCCCTGTGCCGCCATCATCGCCTCGATGCCGATGATGCGGGAAAGATTATCCGCCATCGGCCCGAGCCGCCGCGCGCCGTGGGTCGCCATCGAGACGTGATCTTCCTGGTTGGCGGAGGTCGGGATTGTGTCGATCACGGCAGGCGCAGCCTTCTGCCGGTTTTCGGAGGCCAGAGCTGCACTGGCAACCTCAGCAATCATGAAACCGGAATTGAGGCCCGGCTCCAGCACCAGAAAGGCCGGCAGGCCGGACAGAACCGGGTCGACCAGCATGGCGCAGCGGCGCTGGGCGATGTTGCCGATCTCGGTCGCGGCCAGTGCCAGCATGTCGGCGGCGAAGGCCACCGGCTCGGCGTGGAAATTGCCGCCGGACAGGATTTCGCCGGTTTCCAGCAACACCAGCGGGTTGTCGGTGACGGCATTGGTCTCGTCACGCAGCATGGTGGCTGCGCTGCGCAGCACATCGAGCGCCGCCCCCATCACCTGCGGCTGGCAGCGGATCGAGTAGGGGTCCTGCACGCGCGGATCATCGCTCAGGTGCGAGCGGCGGATGACGCTGTCGGCCATCATCGCACGCAGTGCGGCGGCCACCATGATCTGTCCCGGCTGGCGGCGCAGGCGGTGGATGCCCTCATGGAAGGGCGTGTCAGAACCCATGATCGCGTCAGTGGACAATGCACCGATGACGATGCTGGCTTTCAGGCAATTCTCCAGCGCAAACAGCCCGTGCAGCGCCAGCGCAGTCGAAACCTGCGTGCCGTTGAGCAGGGCCAGCCCCTCCTTGGGGCCAAGCTCGACGGGCGCCAGACCAGCCTTCGCAAGTGCTTCCGCACCGGGCAGCCGCACGCCATCCAGCACAGCCTCACCCTCGCCAATCAGCACGGCGCTGAGGTGCGCCAGCGGTGCGAGATCACCTGATGCGCCGACCGAGCCTTGCGCCGGGATCACCGGCAGCACACCACGTCTCAGCATGTCCAGAAGCAGGCGAACGGTGGCGGATTGCACGCCTGATGCACCCTGCGCCAGGCTCGCGGCTTTGAGGCCAATCACCAGCCGCACCACCGCGTCCGGCAGCGGATCACCCACACCGGCGCAATGCGAGCGCACGATGTTGACCTGCAGCTGCTTGAGCTTGTCGACCGGGATGCGGATCGAGGCCAGCTTGCCGAAGCCGGTGTTGACGCCATAAACCGCATCATTGCCACGCGCGGCACGCAGCAGGATGGCGTGACCCTGCTCGATCAGCGTCCAGAATTTTGGGTCGAGTTCAAGGGCTGCCCCGGCGTGTACGGCGCGCCAGAGGGCGAGGTTGGTGGTCCCGGGGGTGAGGAGAAGGGTGGTCATGGAAGTGCTTTCCCGGTGTCATCCCCGGCGCGCCATGGGCGCGGGAAGGGGATCCAACTTGAGGCTGATGTCTGGCGATGGATCGCCTTCCCGGCCCTGCGGGCCGCCGGGGATGACACCTGGAGAGTGATGATCATCACATACCCCTCCACACCCGCCGCCAGAGCGGATTGAAGCCAATGCGGTAGCTCAACTCCGCTGTCCGCTCGATGTCCCAGATGGCGAGATCGCACCACTTGCCTGGTTGGAGCGTGCCAGTTTCGCTGGCCAGCCCCAGCGCGGTTGCGGCATTGCGGGTCACGCCAAGCAGGGCTTCTTCCGGCGTCAGGCGGAACAGCGTGCAAGCCATGTTCATGGCAAGCAGCACCGAGGTCATCGGTGATGAGCCGGGGTTGCTATCGGTGGCAATGGCGATTGCAGCGCCCGCTTTGCGCAACAGGTCGACCGGCGGCAGCTTCGTCTCGCGGATGAAGTAAAACGCACCGGGCAGCAGCACCGCGACTGTTCCGGCCTTTGCCAAAGCGAGTGCGCCAGCCTCGTCGAGATATTCGAGATGATCGGCGGACAGCGCGCCATAACTCGCCGCAAGCTCCGCGCCATGGAGATTGGAGAGTTGTTCGGCATGGATCTTGACGGGCAGGCCATGAGCCTTCGCTGCGGCGAAGACACGGCGGGTCTGCGCAAGATCGAAGCCGATGTTTTCGGTGAAGATATCGACGGCGTCGGCCAATTTTTCAGCCACCACGGCGTCGATCATGTCGCCGGCGACAAGATCGATGTAGCCGTCGGCATTGCCCTTGAACTCCGGCGGCGTTGCGTGCGCGCCCAGAAACGTCGTGCGCAAAGTCACTGGCCGCTCGCGCCCCAGCCGCCGCGCCGTGCGCAATTGGCGGCACTCGGTTGCTGTATCCAGCCCGTAGCCCGACTTGACCTCGAGGGTGGTGACGCCCTCCGCCATCAGCGCGACCAGTCGCCGGTCTGCGCTGGTGAAAAGTTCGTCATCACTGGCGGCACGCGTCGCCTTGACTGTGGAGATGATACCACCGCCGGCGCGCGCCACTTCCTCGTATGTCGCGCCGCCAAGCCGCATCTCAAACTCCGCAGCGCGGTCGCCGCCATAGACCAGATGAGTATGACAATCGATCAGGCCCGGCGTGATCCAGCGGCTTTCGCAATCGATGGCAATGTCCAAAATGGCGGCGGGCAGCGCGTTCTCCGGCCCGGCATAGGTGATGCGGCCCGCGGCATCAGCCATAACAGCGCCGCCCTCGATCACCCCTAGGCCAGGCTGATTCGGCGACATGGTTGCCAGCCGCGCGTTTCGCCACACCTTGCCAGCTGCCACGCCGCTCAAACCCTGTTCCACATGCTCGCCATGAGCTGACGATATGCTATCCCGTCAGGCACGCAAGGTGCAGGCGCGAACAGA
>JBOFFB010000468.1:0-2011 GCA_051648385.1 Allobosea sp. | reverse complement strand
TACCGCGCTTCAAGAATTCTAGGGTAGCCAGTTCCAGTTACACGATAGTCCAAATAGAGTTTGGCACATCGGCCTTCTCCGAACTCACCTTCAATTCGCCCCCATTCCTGACGAACTATCGACATCATGTATGCCCGTGCAACGCTATCGTTGTCGATCCCAGAAAACCGCTTTGCAGCAGCTAAAGCACGCTCATCTACGGTATAGTGTTTACACTTTGACGCCGCTGCTGCCGAAGCGACATTCTGTATCTTACTCTTTTGCTCGTCAGTAAGAGAAATAACAGCAAGCAGTGAAAGCGCTATTTCTGTTATTCTATCACCGCCAGTTTCGCGTCCTCTAGGAGTAAGCAATAGCCAAATAACACCCAATCCAAAAAGGACGAAAACGGAAGCGATGAGTATCCGTGACATCCTTGTCGCTTACGCCGCTTCCGCTGCCAGACGCTGGGCCTTCTCGACGGCTTCCTCGATGGTGCCGACCATGTAGAAGGCGGCTTCCGGCAGGTGATCGTACTTGCCTTCGACGAGGCCCTTGAAGCCCTTGATGGTGTCTTCGAGGCGAACCAGCTTGCCCGGCGAGCCGGTGAAGATTTCGGCCACGAAGAACGGCTGGCTGAGGAAGCGCTCGATCTTGCGGGCGCGAGCCACGGTCATCTTGTCCTCTTCGGACAACTCGTCCATGCCGAGAATGGCGATGATGTCCTGCAGCGACTTGTAGCGCTGCAAGGTCGACTGCACCTTGCGGGCGACGTCGTAATGCTCTTCGCCAAGGATGGCAGCGGACAGCATGCGCGAGGTCGAGTCGAGCGGGTCAACCGCCGGATAGATGCCCTTTTCGGCGATCGAGCGAGACAGCACGGTCGTCGCGTCCAGGTGGGCGAACGAGGCGGCTGGTGCCGGGTCGGTCAGATCGTCGGCTGGAACGTAGATCGCCTGCACCGAGGTGATCGAGCCCTTGGTGGTGGTGGTGATGCGCTCCTGCAGGTTGCCCATGTCGGTGGCCAGTGTCGGCTGATAGCCCACTGCGGACGGGATGCGGCCCAGAAGTGCCGACACCTCGGAACCTGCCTGCGTGAAGCGGAAGATGTTGTCGACGAAGAACAGCACGTCCTGGCCCTGATCGCGGAAATGCTCGGCGATGGTCAGGCCGGTGAGCGCGACGCGGGCGCGGGCACCCGGAGGCTCGTTCATCTGGCCGTAGACCAGCGCGCACTTGGAGCCTGCGGTCGAGCCATTGTTGGCCTTCGGGTCCTTGTTGACGCCCGATTCGATCATTTCGTGATAAAGATCGTTGCCTTCGCGCGTGCGCTCGCCGACGCCTGCGAACACCGAATAGCCGCCGTGGGCTTTGGCGATATTGTTGATCAATTCCATGATCAGCACGGTCTTGCCGACGCCAGCGCCGCCGAACAGGCCGATCTTGCCGCCGCGTGCGTAAGGAGCAAGCAGGTCGACAACCTTGATGCCGGTTTCAAGGATCTGCGAATCGGTCGCCTGCTCGGAGTATGACGGCGCGGGCTGGTGGATGCCGCGCATCGCTTCGCCGATCACCGGACCAGCTTCGTCGACTGGCTCGCCGATGACGTTCATGATGCGGCCGAGGGTCGCCTCGCCGACCGGCACCACGATGGGGCCGCCGGTGTCAGTGACGGGCTGTCCGCGCACCAGACCCTCGGTGGAGTCCATCGCGATGCAACGCACCGAGCTTTCGCCCAGATGCTGCGCCACTTCGAGCACCAGGCGGTTGCCGAGGTTCTGGGTTTCAAGACCGTTGAGAATTTCAGGCAGAACGCCTTCGAATTGCACGTCCACGACGGCACCGATCACCTGTGTGATCTTGCCCATCGACGTATTTGCCTTGGCGGCAACGGGTGCAGTTGCAGCGGCTGGGGTTGCACCAGCCTTTGGCGCTGCAGCGGCTTTGGGCGCGGCGGCTGCCTTTGCGGGAGCCTTGGTGGTGGCTTTTGCCATGGTTCTCTCCGATTCTCGAACGATTGGTGGTCAGAGCG
>JBOFFB010000467.1:0-1749 GCA_051648385.1 Allobosea sp. | reverse complement strand
GAGACGCCGCCCGAGATATGGGCATGTGGCAGCGTTTCACGGATCGTCTTCGTCGCGTTGATGAAGGCGTTGCCGTAGTCATTGTGCTCCTCGATGCCGGTCGCCACCGCGAAGATATTCGGATCAAAGATGATGTCTTCGGGCGGAAAGCCGACTTGCGTGACGAGGATGTTGTAGGCGCGGGTGCAGATATCCACCTTGCGCTCGTAGCTGTCGGCCTGCCCTTGCTCGTCGAACGCCATGACCACGACCGCCGCACCATAAAGACGGCAGATGCGGGCCTGTTCGATGAAGGCCGGAATGCCCTCCTTCATCGAGATCGAGTTGACCACCGGCTTGCCCTGGATGGTCTTGAGGCCAGCCTCGATGACCGGGAATTTGGACGAGTCGACCATGATCGGCACGCGGCTGATGTCAGGCTCGGAGGCGATCAGGTTGAGGTATTCGACCATGGCCTTTTCGCTATCGAGCAGGCCTTCATCCATGTTGACGTCAATGACCTGCGCGCCGTTGGCGACCTGATCGCGCGCCACATCGAGCGCGGCAGCAAAGTCACCGTCCTTGATCAGCTTGCGGAACTTGGCGGAACCGGTGACGTTGGTGCGCTCGCCAATGTTGACGAAGCGGATGTTGTCATCGAGGTTGAATGGCTCAAGTCCAGCGAGGCGCAGCATGGTCTTTGGGCTTGCTGGCGTGCGCGGGGCCTTGCCCTTCACCGCTTCGGCAATGGCGCGGATATGGGCTGGCGTCGTGCCGCAGCAGCCGCCGACCATGTTGACGAGGCCGCTGTCTGCGAACTCGGCCAGCATGTGTGCCGTTGCCTCGGGCCGTTCGTCATAGAGGCCGAATTCGTTCGGCAAGCCTGCGTTGGGATAGGCGCAGACCAGCGTGTCCGCAACGCGGCTCAAGTCTGCGATGTGGGCGCGCATTTCCTTGGCGCCGAGTGCACAATTCAGCCCGATGGTCAGCGGGTTTGCGTGCTTGACCGAGTACCAGAAGGCCTCGGTGGTCTGGCCCGAAAGGGTGCGGCCGGAGAGGTCGGTGATGGTTCCCGAGATCATCACGGGCAGGCGGATGCCGCGCTCGTGGAAGACATTCTCGACGGCCACGATCGCGGCCTTGGCGTTGAGCGTATCAAAGATCGTCTCGATCAGGATGATCTGCGCGCCGCCATCGATCAGCCCGCGCACCTGCTCGGCGTAGCTGTCACGCACCTGGTCGAAGGTCACGGCGCGGAAACCCGGATTGTTCACGTCCGGCGAAATCGACAATGTGCGGTTGGTCGGCCCGACTGCACCGGCGACATAGCGCACGCGGCCATCATGCTTCTCGGCGAGGATTGCTGCTTCACGGGCAAGGCGGGCGGACTCGACGTTGAGTTCGTAAGCCAACGCCTCCATGCCATAATCGGCCTGCGCGATCAGCGTCGAGGAGAACGTGTTTGTCTCGACGATGTCGGACCCTGCAAGAAAGTAATCTAGGTGAATCTGGCGGATTGAGTCCGGCATGGTCAGTGCCAAGAGGTCGTTATTGCCCTTCAGGTCATGGTTCCAGCCCTTGAAGCGCTCGCCTCGGAAATCGCTTTCGGACAGCTTCAGGTTCTGGATCTCCGTGCCCATCGCGCCATCGATGACGAGGATGCGTTCGGACGCTGCTTGACGCAGGGCCTTGGTGATGGCGGGGCCGTCGACGGGCGGGAATGCGGAGGTCATGGAACTCTTCTTCATTCTTTGGGCCGTCATGGTCGGG
>JBOFFB010000466.1:0-2787 GCA_051648385.1 Allobosea sp. | reverse complement strand
GCGGCCCACAGCATCTTCTGCAGCTCGATCATCTGGGTGAGCGAGGGATGCGTCTCGACTGGCGTGTACGGCGCGGAGTCCATCACGGCGGCGGCTTCGGTCAACACATCCTCGGGCAGTGCGATCACCACCGGGCCGGGGCGACCACTGGTTGCCACATGGAAGGCGCGGCTGATGATCTCGGGAATACGGGCGGGATCGTCGATCTCGGTCGCCCATTTCGCCATCGGCCCAAAGACGGCGCGGTAGTCCATCTCCTGAAAGGCCTCGCGCTCGCGCATGCCGCGCTCGATCTGGCCGACGAACAGGATCATCGGCGTCGAATCCTGCTTGGCAATGTGAATGCCGGGCGAGGCATTGGTTGCGCCAGGCCCACGCGTGACCATACAGATGCCGGGGCGGCCCGAGATCTTGCCAGCGGCCTCGGCCATCATCGCCGCGCCACCCTCCTGACGGCAGACGGTGACTCGGATGGCCGCATCATGCAGCGCGTCCAACACGGCGAGATAGCTTTCGCCGGGCACGCAAAAGACGTCGTTCACGCCCTGCAGGATGAGTTGATCAACGAGGATCTGGCCACCGGTGCGGGCTTTCAAGGCAGTCATTTCGGGCCTCCCCAGTTCGGGTCGTTCAGCACATCAGCATTATGCGCGCCAAGGCCGGGGCTGTGGCGGCTTGAGACCTGTCTCACGCCATCGATCACGATCGGCGAAGCAACGGTCGGGATGTTGCCGACCTTCGCAGATGCAGCTGTGAGCTCGCGTTTGACGCCGCGCGCGACAACCTGCGGATCGGAAAACACCTCGTCGGTGGTGTTGATCGGGCCAGCGGGCACGCCGGCAGCCTCTAGCCGCGCAAGAATGTCTGCCTTGGCAAACCGCATGGTCAGCGTGCCGAGATGGGGCACCAGCACGGCACGGTTGGCGACGCGGTCCTTGTTGGCGACATAGTCGGGGTGGGCGGCAAGCTCGGCCACGCCAAGCACCTCGCAGAACTTCCGCCACTGGCCATCATTGCCGCTGGCGATGATGATGTGGCCGTCAGCCACGGGGAATACCTCGTAAGGGACGATGTTGGGGTGGGCGTTGCCCATGCGGCCCGGCGCGCTGCCGGAGACGAAATAGTTCATCGCCTGATTGGCGAGCACGGCGATCTGCGTGTCCATCAGTGCAAGGTCCAGCGTCGCGCCTTCGCCCGTCGCATCGCGGCGGCGCAGCGCCGACAGGATGCCGACGGTGGCATACATGCCCGTGAAGATATCGGCGGTGGCATAACCGGCCTTGGTGGGCTGGCCGCCCGGCTCACCTGTGATCGACATCGGCCCCGCCATGCCCTGGATCAGGAAGTCATAGCCCGCACGGTCGGCATAGGGCCCGTCCTGCCCGAAGCCGGTGATCGAGCAACACACCAGGCGCGGAAAGGCCTTGCGCAGGGATGCGGCATCAAGCCCGTATTTGGCCAGGCCGCCGACCTTGAAGTTTTCGACCACGACATCGGCATGGGCTGCGAGCTTCATCACCAGCGCGCGGCCTTCAACCGTGCGGAAGTCCGCCGTGATGGAGCGCTTGCCGCGATTGCAGGAGTGGAAGTAGGCCGCCGACAGGTTGCCGCCATCCGCCGCCTCCACGAACGGTGGGCCCCAGGACCGCGTGTCGTCACCCTCGGGGGCCTCGACCTTGACCACGTCAGCGCCAAGGTCAGCCATCAGCTGGCCAATCCACGGGCCAGCGAGGATGCGCGCCAGTTCCAGAACCCTGATGCCTGCCAGCGGTGATGCAGTCCCTGTCGTCATGAATCATCCCCGTCTTCATCGGCAGCATCAATGTCAAGCGCCAGACCCAACGGCATCAAGATGACAATTTGCAGAATGTATATCTCCAGGGACCGTCGTCCACATTGTTGTGCCAGCGTTCTGAACAGCGAGTGGATTGGCCATTGCACGGCACCGAGCCTGAACCTCAGCAGCAAACCACTGACAATTATGACCGCTCCCGCCATCAGCCATGTCTCGGCAACACCAAACCCATAGTCATGAAGCTCCATGCCGAGATAGGCGATTGTAACGAAAGCACCGAGCGAACGGCGGACAAGCCAGGCCGGATCACGCGCGCGGTCCGGGCCGGCGTCGCGTGCGAGGCGATGGGCAAGCCCCACGATTGCGAGCAGCCAGCCTGCGGTCCCGTACTCGATCACTTGCCCGGCAGCAGGCATGACAGCAGCCAGCACCAGCGCGAACAGGGCGACGCGCCACCATGCCCCCATCACGTGCTTCTCGATTATCGGCAAAGCTAGACGTATCATGGCAAAGTTGAACATGATGTTGAGGCAGATATTGTCGAACCCGCCATGACGCCACAGGTCGAGCGCCGTCAGCCCAGCACCGGCTATCCACCAGAACCATGGCACCTGGCGCGTCCGCGCAAAGCCTATCAGGAAAAAGAAAATGGGTAGGGCTGCCCGCCCGATTGCCGTCAGCCAAGTGTGCTCAGGCCAGATGTAGAACCACAAATGATCGAACAGGATCAGCAGCAGCGCTGCCGACTTCCACAGATCGATGGTCGTCACCGGTCGGGCTGACGATTGTTCTTGCACTGCAATAGTGGTCACGTCAGCACGTGGTCCAATCCGCGCCTGACACCGACAAAGCTCGAGACCTTCCGGGCGGCGAGCAGCGTGCCGGCCACATAGGGTGCAGCTGAAGACCCGGCATCATGGCGGATCACCAGTCGCTCGTCGGGTGCGCCAAAGATCGCTTCGCAGGCAAGGACGAATGATGGCATCCGGACT
>JBOFFB010000465.1:0-6473 GCA_051648385.1 Allobosea sp. | reverse complement strand
GGCGACGGCGTCATCCAGCGCGCCAACAGTGCCTTTCTTGACATGGCAGGTCTTGGCAACGCTGCCTCCGCGATCGGGCAGGGGCTCGACCGATGGCTCGGGCGTGCCGGTGTCGATTTCGGCGTGCTCCGCGCCTCGATGCGCGATGGCGGCATCGTGCGAAACTTCGCAACCATCATGCGCAGCGCCTATGGTGCCACCGATAGCGTCGAAATCAGCGCTGTCGGTGGCCTCAGCGACGCAGCAGATCACCTCGGTTTCATCATCAGACCCGCTGGCCGCATGGCGCAGCGCCCGGCAACACCATCCGCCCTGCCGCGTTCGGCCGAGGAGTTCAAGCAGCTCGTCGGCCGTGTGCCACTCAAGGAACTGGTGCGCGAAACCAGCGACATCATCGAGAAGCTCTGCATCGAGGCCGCCCTCGAACTGACCGGCGACAATCGCGCCTCTGCCGCAGAAATGCTGGGCGTCAGCCGACAGGGGCTGTATGCGAAGATGCATCGTTTCGGCATCGGCGACCTCAGCCGCGAGGATTGATCAGCCGACGTCAGCACGGACGCTGCGTGGCGCGCAAACCGTGGCTCCGGCATGTGTCAATTTATCCAGTCAGACTAGGTGTAAACACAAATTGACGCTTTGAATTGCCGCTTGTAGCGTCGTGAAATGTTGGACGTTCAGACCCCTGCCAGCGTTGTCACCAATGGCGGCTCCCGCACCTATCCGCGGCCTGCCGCTGTGCTGGAATTGTTCAAGCCGATCACATGGTTCGCCCCGATGTGGGCTTTCGGCTGCGGGGTTGTTTCGTCGGGTGTTGCGGTCTCTGAACGCTGGCATGTCGTCATCCTCGGCATCCTGCTTGCTGGACCTTTGGTCTGCGCCACCTCCCAGGCTGTCAATGACTGGTATGACCGGCATGTCGATGCCATCAATGAGCCAAACCGACCCATTCCGTCGGGCCGTATTCCGGGCCGCTGGGGCCTTTACATCGCCATTGCGTGGACGTGTGTCTCGCTGATTGTGGCTGCGTTCCTCGGCGTCTGGGTTTTCTGTGCGGCCGTGGTCGGCATCGCGCTGGCCTGGGCCTACAGCGCGCCGCCCTTGCGCCTCAAGAACAATGGCTGGTGGGGCAATGCCGCCGTCGGGTTTTCCTACGAGGGCTTGCCCTGGTTCACGGGTGCCGCCGTGATGACGGCGCTGGCGCCGGACTGGAAAATCACGCTGATCGCCGGGCTCTACGCCACCGGTGCGCATGGCATCATGACGCTGAACGATTTCAAGGCCGTCGAGGGTGACCGCAAGATGGGTGTGGCGTCGTTGCCGGTGCAACTGGGCGAGGCCAATGCCGCGCGGCTCGCCTGCATCGTGATGGCCGTGCCGCAGGTTGTTGTCGTCGCCCTTCTCGTCTGGTTTGACAGGCCCTGGCATGCGCTCGTTGTCGTCGCATTGCTGGTCGCGCAAACTGCGCTCATGCCGCGTCTCCTCTCCGATCCGCGCAAATATGCCATCTGGTACAATGCTACCGGCACCACGCTGTATGTGTTGGGCATGTTAGCCGCCGCCTTTGCGCTGCGTTCGTTGTGAGGCCTGACATGTCGACAGCGTCCTCTACTGATGTCATGACCGCCCCGCTTGCAAAGCCCAATCTCGGCTGGCTGGGCATCATCCGTCTCGGGCTGGTGCAGACTGCGCTCGGCGCGGTGATCG
This sequence comes from Allobosea sp., assembly GCA_051648385.1. GTDB lineage: Bacteria > Pseudomonadota > Alphaproteobacteria > Rhizobiales > Beijerinckiaceae > Allobosea. The sequence continues at coordinate 4,769 of JBOFFB010000465.1, read as the reverse complement.
TGCTGACCACCTCCACGCTCAACCGCGTGATGGTGGTCGAGTTGGCCTTGCCTGCCATCCTGCCGGGCCTGCTGGTGGGGCTGCACTATGCCTTGCAGGTGCTGCGTCCGCGTTGGGGTTTCGGGGCCGACAAGGGCCAGCGCGCCACGCCGTGGATCATCACTGGCATGGGCATGCTGGCGGTTGGCGGCTTCATCGCCTCACTGGCCACCGCGCTGATGGCAACGACCCTGCTCGGCGGCATCGCGCTGGCCATCGTCGGTTTCGTCCTGATCGGCATCGGTGTTGGCGCATCGGGCACTTCGTTGCTGGTGCTGCTGGCCAAGCGCGTTGCGCCGGACAGGCGCGCACCTGCTGCGACACTGGTCTGGCTGATGATGATCTTCGGCTTTGCAGCGACGGCGGGCGTGGCGGGCCATTTCCTCGATCCATTTTCGAACGAACGGATGATCACTGTCGCGGCCATTCTGTGTACGTGCGCGTTCGTCGTCTCGGTGCTTGCGGTCGCAGGCGTCGAGGGACGCCATGAGGTGGCGGCGACGCGCGAGGCCAAGCCCGACGAGATGCCATTTCGTGTCGCCTTGGCCGAAATCTGGGCCGAGCCCAAAGCGCGGCTGTTCTCGCTATTCATCATCATTTCCATGCTCGCCTATAGTGGTCAGGACCTCATCCTCGAGCCCTTCGCGGGCATTGTTTTCGGTTTCACGCCCGGCGGCTCCACCAAGCTTTCTGGCGTGCAGCATGGCGGCGTACTGATAGGGATGATTTTCGTCGCCTTCATTGCGGGGCCGCTCGCCAAGGGGCGTTTCGGCTCTCTCACCTTCTGGACCATGGCCGGCTGCGTGCTCTCCGCTGTGGTATTGCTGGCGCTGGTGATTGCATCAAACATCGGCCCGGCCTGGCCTTTGCGTGCCAATGTCTTTGCCCTTGGCGTTGCCAACGGCATCTACGCCGCAGCGGCGATAGGCTCGATGATGTTGCTTGCCTCCAGCGGCCGCAGCGGGCGCGAGGGCACGCGCATGGGCCTCTGGGGTGCCGGGCAGGCGCTCGCCATGGGGGCGGGCGGGCTCATCGGCGCAGGCGCTGTTGATGTCGCCAAGTGGCTCAGCGGGTCACCCTTCCTCGCCTATGCCAGCGTATTCACCGGTGAGGCCGTGCTGTTTCTCGTGGCCGCGTGGTTGGCTTCCCGTATTGCTGCGCTCAATGCCGCGTCGTCATCACCCCAGACCCAGAATCTTGGTCTCAACCCGAACCGGGAGCAATCCATATGAGTTCTCAAGAGACATTCGACGTCGTTGTCGTCGGTGGCGGGCCTGCCGGTGCCACCGCTGCGGCTGACCTTGCAGCCAAGGGCCACTCGGTTCTGCTGCTCGACAAGGCCGGGCGCATCAAGCCCTGTGGCGGTGCGATACCGCCGCGACTGATCCGCGATTTCCGCATCCCTGACGAGTTGTTGTGCGCCAGGATTTCGTCGGCGCGCATGATCCCGCCCTCCGGCAAGTTCGTCGACATGCCCATCGATTCCGGCGGCTTTGTCGGGATGGTCGATCGCGAGAGCTTTGACGAATGGTTGCGCGAGCGCGCCGCCTTGCAGGGTGCGGAACGCCGTCGCGGCAGCTTCGAGCGGCTGACACGTGACGCTGATGGTACCTCCGTGATCCACTACACGCCCAAAGCCGAAGCAGGCACCGAGCCGGGCAGCAAGGCCGGTGAGGTGCAGGTCCGGGCTCGCATGGTGATCGGGGCCGATGGCGCACGGTCCGGCGTCGCCCGCGCCGCCATCCCCGGTGCCGAGAAAATCCCGTTCGTTTTCGCCTATCACGAGATCGTCCGCGCCCCCGCTGACGGCACGCCGGCCTATGACAGCAAGCGCTGCGACGTGCACTATGATGGCCGTTTCTCACCAGATTTCTACTCATGGGTGTTTCCGCATGGCGACACGATGAGCATCGGCACAGGCAGCGCCAACAAGGGCTTTTCGTTGCGTGGCTCGGTCGCTGATCTGCGCCAGCATCTCGGGCTCACAGACGCCGCCACTATCCGCAAGGAAGGCGCGCCAATCCCGCTGAAGCCGCTGAAGAAGTGGGACAATGGCCGCGATATCATCGTGGTTGGCGATGCCGCCGGTGTGGTCGCGCCGTCATCGGGCGAGGGTATCTTCTATGCCATGGCCTGCGCGCGGATGGCCGCCGACGCGGTGCATCAGGCGCTTGTCACAAAGGATGCGCGAGCCCTGGCCGGAGCCCGCAAGGCCTTCATGAAAGCCCATGGCAAGGTGTTCTGGGTTTTGGGCATCATGCAGTGGGTCTGGTATCGCAATGACAAGCTGCGCGAGCGCTTCGTCGTCATCTGCAAGGACAAGGACGTGCAGCGCCTGACCTGGGAAGCCTACATGAACAAGGAACTGGTCCGGAAGGATCCGATGGCCCACATCCGCATCTTCTTCAAGGATCTCGGCCACCTGATCGGGGTCGCCCGCACGTGATCGACGCCATCGCAGTCCAGTGGCCTGCCATTGCCGTTGCCAGCGCTGTCGCGGTGCTGGTGGCCATCATCGGCGGCATGCTGACCGAGATCGGGCCTTGGTACAACTCGTTGCGTTTTCCGGCATGGAAGCCGCCCAACTGGGTGTTCGGGCCGGTCTGGACCACGATCTTCACGCTCTGCGTCGTCTCCGCTGTGATCGCCTGGGCCGGAGCATCGCCAAGCCAGCGCCTTTGGCTGGTGGCGCTGTTTGCCCTCAACGCCGGGTTCAACATCCTGTGGAACATCCTGTTCTTCAAGCTCCGGCGGCCTGACTGGGCGCTGATCGAGACGGCCGGGCTCTGGCTTTCGGTGGCGGCGCTGATGGTGTTCATCTGGCCGATTTCAGCCATCGCCAGCCTGTTGCTTGCGCCTTATCTCACGTGGGTCACCATTGCAGGCTGCCTCAACTTCGCGATCGTGCGCCGCAACGCGCCGTTTGTGGGCGTTGCCGCTCGAGGGAGCATCTGAGATGGCCGGGCCATTCCCCTTCACAGCCATCGTCGGCCAGGAAGAGATGAAGCGCGCGCTTATTGTGGCGGCGGTCGACCCCACGCTTGGCGGCGTGCTGATTTTCGGCGATCGTGGCACCGGTAAATCCACCGCCGTACGGGCGCTTGCACAGCTGTTGCCACCGATGAAGGCGGTTGAAGGCTGCCCCTATCATTGCGATCCGGCTCGCACCGCCAGCGCTTGCCCGCATTGCAGCACCAGGGGCGTAGAAAAGCTGAAAACACGCATGATACCCGTGCCCGTTGTGGACCTGCCTCTCGGTGCCACCGAGGATCGCGTGGTTGGCGCGCTCGATATCGAGCGGGCGCTGGCCCATGGCGAGAAGGCTTTCGAGCCGGGTTTGCTGGCGCGCGCCCATCGCGGCTTTCTCTACATCGACGAGGTCAACCTGCTTGAAGATCATCTTGTTGATCTCCTGCTCGATGTGGCAGCCTCTGGTGAAAATGTCGTCGAGCGCGAGGGCCTCAGCGTTCGCCATCCGGCCCGCTTCGTGCTCGTCGGCAGCGGCAACCCCGAAGAAGGCGAGTTGCGCCCGCAGTTGCTCGACCGCTTTGGCCTTTCGGTCGATGTTCGTACGCCGACCGATATCGCCCTGCGTGTCGAGGCCGTGAAGCGCCGTGATGCCTTTGACCGCGACCCGGAGGCTTTCAGCGCCGTGTTCGCAGCGGATGAAGAACGCCTGCGCAAGAAAATCACGGCGGCGAAAAAGCTGGTGCCCACCGTCGAGGTCGAGGATGACACCCGCCGCCGCGTGGCCGAGCTCTGTGTCGCGCTTGGCACCGACGGCCTGCGCGGCGAGTTGACCTTGCTGCGCGCCGCCCGTTCTGTCGCAGCGCTGGAGAAAGCCCATGTCGCTACCATGTCGCATGTGAAAACCATTGCCATGCCGGCCCTGCGCCACCGTCTGCGTCGCAATCCGCTCGACGAGGTCGGTTCTGGCGTGCGCATCGAACGCGCGCTGAGTGAGGTGCTGGGCTGATGCAAGACTCCGCTCCTCGCAACGCCGTGGTCTGGCAAGATGCGCTTACCGCGTCCGATCTGATCGCCGTTGATCCTGCAGGGCTTGGCGGCGCGGTATTGCGCGCCTGTGCGGGCCCTGTGCGTGACGCGTGGCTGAAGCGTTTGCGCGGTGGCCTGCCCCAAAGCGCGCCAGTGCTGCGCGCGCCCTGCGATGCCGGCGATGCGGAGCTGCTTGGCGGGCTTGACCTCAGTGCCACACTCTCTACCGGGCACACAGTCGCCCAGCGCGGCCTGCTCGCCCGCAGCCACGGAGGATTGCTCGTCTTGCCGATGGCAGAGCGGCTGGGCCGCACCCAAGCTGCCCATATTTCCGCCGCGCTTGATGCGGGTGAGGTGGTGGCTGAACGTGACGGCCTCACGATCCGCAGCCCCGCCCGCCTTGCCGCCATCGCGCTTGACGAGGGTCTGGCCGATGATGACCGCCCGCCCGCCGCATTGCTCGAACGGCTCGCGTTTCATGTCGATCTTCGCGAGATGTCGCACCGCGACCTTGGCGATGAGGCCGCCTCTGACATCGCCGCCGCACGAGGTCGCCTCTCGGCGGTTACTATCCCCGATCATCTGGTCGAGGCGTTGTGTGCCGCCTGCGCCGCGCTCGGCGTCGGCTCGGCCCGCGCGCCTTTGCTGGCGCTGAAAGCCGCCAAGGCGTCTGCTGCGCTGGCTGGCCGCGCCTGTGTGGCTGATCAAGATGCTGCGCTCGCTGCACGGCTTGT
>JBOFFB010000464.1:0-5164 GCA_051648385.1 Allobosea sp. | reverse complement strand
GCTGTCAGATCGAAGGTCGTGCGCTGCGGAGTGCCACCGCAAGCACCGAGCACGCCAATGACGACGACGCCAAGCGACAGGTTGCGCGCCGAGCGCAAGGCGTTTTTCCAGGCGGTTGATGACAATGACATAAAGCGATTTTCGTTAAGTGCGCAATTCCTGAGGGTCATAACCGGACACAAGAGCAATAGTTCCGCCGACACAACCCCCATCCGCGCGCCAGCAACAACAAATCACCTTTCGCGCCATGCGAGGCACGGCCTTAGCGCCGACCGTTGTAGTCTGGAATCGCTGGCCGGTTGCCATAGAGCAACTGCTGTGGATTGCGCTCGAAGTTTCGCAAGGTGCGGTTCAGATCGCCGAGTGTACGGCGGCCATCCGTGGCAAGCGCTTCGATGTCGCGCAGGCCCGGACCGGTGAAGCGGCTGATGCCAGCCGTGATTTCAGCCGTGCGCTTGTCAAGATTGTCAGCCAATGCCCGGATCGAGCGGGCTGCAGCACCCACGTCCGCGAAGGCACCCTGGCCCTCGCCGCCTGTTGCCGAGCCGAGGAAAGCCTGCGCGCCCTTGAGAACGCCCTCGACCTGATCAGCGGCACGATTGAGCTTGTCGGTGAGCGCGGCCACCGATTGCAGGGTCTTCGTGACGTCACCGGAGCCGCCAGCCAACGATGAACTGAACTTGTCGATGTTGTCGAGCGTGCGGTTGACCTTGCCAACATCGATCTGTTGGGCGATCTGAGAGATGCTGCGGCTGAATTCTTCAAGTTGAGTTGCCAGCGGCCCGACGCGCTCGGCAGCGCTGGAAATGCTTGCCAACATCTTCGAGATGCCCTCGGCGTTGTCGCCCAAGGCCGTTGAAAATTTCTCGACGTTCTTGATGGTGTTTGCAATCGACTTGTCATTGTCATCGACGAGGCGGCCAAACCGCTCGAACAGGTCGTCCGTGCGCCGCGCGACATTCCGGATTGTCTCGAGCAAATCCTGCACTTCCGAACGTTCGGCGATGATGGTGGGTTGTGGCTGACCGGCTTTCGCCAGTAGCGGGGCCGCATCAGCCTTGCCACCCAGAAGCTGGATCGCGACGACGCCGGCCAGGCCCTGGGATTCTATCCGGGCGCGGGTGTCATCGCGAACAGGAGTGGTCGCCGCCACGTCAACCACGGCGAATATCGAGCGTGGATCGTCAGGAAAAAGTTGGATGTCCTTGACCTCGCCGACCCGGAAGCCATTGAACAGCACGCTCGATCCCCGGGTCAGCCCCGTGACCGAGCCTGAGAACACGATCCGGATCTCGCGACGGTCGGTCGTGCCGCCAAGGCCCGAGAACCAGGACACAAAGCCAAAGGCCGCACCGAGGACAGCGAGTGTGAAAAGACCCACAAGCGCAAAGTTGGCTCTCGTTTCCATGCCGTGTCAGCCTGTCTCCTGCGCGCGAGCGAGTGCGCGCGCACCTCTGAAATACGACATGACCCACGGATGCTCGCAGGCCATCATCTCGGCCAATGATCCCACGGCCACGACCTTCTTGTCGGCCAGCGCCGCAATACGGTCGCAAGCCGAAGCCAGACTGTCGAGGTCGTGGGTTACCATGAAGACAGTCAACCCCAAAGTCCGCTGAAGGGTCCGTATCAACTGATCGAATTCTGCGGCGCCGATCGGATCGAGGCCTGACGTCGGCTCGTCAAGGAAGACGATTTCCGGATCGAGCGCGAGGGCGCGCGCCAGTGCGGCACGTTTGATCATGCCGCCTGAGAGTTCGGACGGATACTTTGCGCCTGCATCCTGATTGAGGCCGACCATCTGGATCTTGAGTGCTGTCAGGTCGTCCATCATGGCTGGCGACAGATCGAGATACTCGCGCATCGGAACCTGAATGTTCTGCGCCACGGTCAACGCCGAAAACAGGGCACCGTGCTGGAACATGACGCCCCAGCGCCGTTCCAGCCGGCGGCGAGCATCATCGTCAATGACATCGAAATCCTGCCCGAATACCTCGATCCGCCCGGCACGTTTGTGGATGAGGCCAAGTATCGTGCGTGTCAGCACCGATTTGCCCGTGCCCGACCCGCCGACGAAGCCCAGGATCTCGCCCTGCATGACATCGAGCGACAGTCCGTCGAGAATGATCTTCTCGGCAAAGCCGACGACCAGATTGCTGACCTTGATGATCGGACGGGAAACTGCGGCGGGCCTGACTGCGTTCATCATCAGAACCGGATTGACGCGAAGAACATGGCGAAAAGACCATCGACCACGATCACCATGAAGATCGCTTTCACCACCGACGCAGTGACCTGCTGGCCAAGGGATTCTGCCGAGCCCTTGACGTTCATGCCTTCGATGCAGGCGATCGCACCGATCACGATGGCCATGAACGGGGCCTTGATCAGCCCGACGGAGAAGTGCTTGACCGTGATCACACTTTGCAGACGCGAAACGAAGGTATCGGGCGCGATGCCTCCATAAAACCAGGCCGTCAGCCCCGCGCCGAAAAGTCCGGCCATGGAGGCAAGGAAGGTCAGGATCGGCATGGCGATGATCAGCGCCAGGATGCGTGGCACGACCAGCACATCGACCGGGTTGAGGCCCATGACGCGCAATGCGTCGATTTCCTCGCGCATTTTCATTGAACCGATCTCGGCGGTGAAAGCAGAGCCCGAACGCCCGGCGATCATGATGGCGCAGAGCAGAAGGGCAAGTTCGCGCAATGTGATGATGCCAACCAGATCAACCACGAAGGCAGTGGCACCGAAGCGCCTGAGCTGGAAAATGCCTTGTTGCGCCACGATGCAGCCGACGAGGAAGGTAATCAGGATGATGATCGGTGCACCGCGAAAGGCGATCAGCTCAAGCTGGTTGACGAGCGAAGCCCAGCGAAAGCGGGCCGGGTGCGACAAGGCACGGCCGATGGCGACGACGACTTCGCCAATGAAGCTGACACCACGAACGATATCGATGCCGGCGTGGGTGACGGCGCGCCCGATATCCGCCAGAAGCTCAATCACGCGTGAACGTTGTGGCGCAACGGCTGCCTCATGGCGGGTCTGGACCGCGGCGATCAGCGCTGCGTGCTCGGCGCTGGCGTGGGCGACTTCGACCTTGACACCATCACTGCCCAGAAGGTGCGAGAGCTGATCGATGACACGCGCGCCAAGTGTGTCGATGCGCTCGACCGAGCCAATGTCGAGAACCGCGCGCCGTACCTCGCCCAGGCTGGTCGGTAGCTCGGTCATCAAATGTTCGAGCCGCCTGCCATGATCAAGCGTCCACGGCCCTCTCAACACAATCGTGGCAAGGTCGTTGCGGCGGGTGATCTCGAAACCAGGAGAAACCAGAGTGGCCGTCATTCATCCAACTCAAGGCATGCTGTCATGATGTACGCGCGTCCTGGATCACTACCTTGCGTTGTACTGTGCTGTCGAGCGCCGCTTTGTGTCCAAGCCGGAATGTGATCACCAGAAGCACAAGTCCCATCGAGGCAACGGGCACCATTGCCATGAAGGTCAGAGCACCCAGACTCTCGTAGACAAAGCCGGATCCGAGTGTTGCAGCACCCAGAATGCAGGCGTTCATCGCGCTCATTCTGCCCATGATGAGCGCCCGGCGGCCCTCTGGCGCCAGCATCGACACCAGTGCCATGATGCCCATGAGCTGCGCGCCGAAAGACAGCGCATGCAACATCTGGAGCGCAAGGATGGCCGGCAAGGATGTCGCAAATGGCATCAGCCCGAAGCGCAGGACGGCAGCGACACCCGCCATCGCGAGAAACAGCAGTGCTGCGTTCCAGCTTGCCGATGCCTTGCGGCCAAACCACCAGAACATCGCGATTTCGGCAACAACTGCGGAGGCCCACAGCATTCCGATGATCGTGTCATCGATGCCGATTGCGCGCCAGTACAAGGTGCCAAAACCGTACAGCGCGGCGTGGCTGGCATTGATCAGCGCAGATGCGATGATGACCAGCCAGAGAAGCCGGGCACGCAGTCCGGTTTCTTGCGGCGCAGGACCATCATCAACGGCAGATCGTTTTTCGCGAGCGTCTGCAGGCGCGACAAGCGCCACCAGCATCGCGGCAAAGGAGCATGCCGCCAACATCACGGGCACACTGGTGATGCCAAGGCGCGAGACTGCAAAGCCGGAAGCGACACTCACGATCAGGAACGCGACCGAGCCCCAAAGCCGGATGCGCGAGAAGTCGAGAGCGGGGTTGAGACGCACCTGTGACGCGGTGAGGTGATCTCCAAGCGGGATGATGCCTGACGACATGAGCCCGATCACGGCCATCGTCACAATGATCCATCCGGGCGATGGCATGATCATGAGGCTGAGAAAGCTCAGCCCGCCAAAAAGGTGAAGCATCACCAGAACCCTGACCGCGCCGTGCCTGCCGTCACCAAACGATGTGATCGGTTGTGAAGCCAGCATCCGGATGATCATGCCCATAGCGAGGACAAGGCCAATCTGGCGTTCACTGAGGCCCTGCGCCGAGAGCCATGGCGGCATGAAGGGCATGTAGATGCCGATACCCGCAAAGTTCGCGGCTTGCAGTGCGCCCAGCCGAGCCGCCAGGTGCCGTTGCGTTGCAACAGGAGGATTGGTGGAGAGGGTTTGGCGCTGCATGGGGTTTGTTTACCTGAGCAGTGCTATTACACGCGCCAGATTGACGGGAACAGTTGTGATTCGGTCACGGCTGCATGCCCACAATACATGGCAGACGATGACGAACGATCCACGTGCCCTGACAAATCTTTCAACGGCTGACTACGAAGCCATTGAGCTTGCTGTCATGGAAACGGCGCGCGGGCGCTGGTTTCTCAGGGAGTTTGCCGCCCGCAACCGTCAGTCTGACACCAACGTCCTGCTCGAAGCGATAGCGCGCCTTGAAGGCGCAGTGTCTGGCGAGCGCGCCATGGAGCAGATCGAACGTATTCGTTTCGACCTGCTCGAAATGGCGAAGTCGATCGCCGGCCTCAAGGCAGAGCTTGAGACGCAGGGACAGGGCGATGAGGACAACAGCCGGTTTGGTGCCGCCACCAGCGCGCTCGATGGCATTGTCAGGACAACCGAGCAGGCGACGTCCAGCATCCTGAGCGCTGCCGAGCAGGTGCAGGAAATCGCCTGGAGCTTGCGCGAGCAGCAATTCGATGAAGCGACCTGCGACAC
>JBOFFB010000463.1:0-2000 GCA_051648385.1 Allobosea sp. | reverse complement strand
CCCGGACATGATTGTCATGGCCTTTGTTATCGGCATCGCCGCACGATACGGGCGGTCGGCGGTCAGCGCATCGAAGATATCTGCCGTCGTAATGATGCGGGTTTCCAGGCTGATCTGGTCGGCCGAGATGCCGCGCGGATAACCCTTGCCATCCAGCCTCTCATGGTGCGCGCCGGCGATTGGCGCAAGCTCACTGAATGCACCGATGCGTGACAGGATTGCCTCGGAATAAGCAGCATGCATTTTCATCGCGGCCCATTCGTCGTCATCAAGCTTGTCCGGCTTGTCGAGAATTGCATTGCTCACGCCGAGCTTGCCAATATCGTGCAACAGCGCCGCACGCTTGAGCCATCGTCGCTTCTCGGCACTAAACTCCAACTGCTCGGCGATCATATCGGTAAAGAGCGTTACGCGTTCGCTATGGCCGCTAGTGTAAGGGCTTTTGGAATCCACCACCTGCGCGAAAGCAGCCGCGATGTCGTCGAGATACTCTTCGTCGATCGGCACCGTCGCCTGAACTGGTGAGTGAAGCAACGCCGCCTCGTCAGTGCGCATAGCATCCCAGAATGCAGGTCGCGCCGCTATGCGCTCAAACGCAGCGACCAGTTGCGGATCGAACCAGATTCCTGAGCGATTCTGAGCTTCGCGCAGCGCTGCCTCGGGGCTATTCGAAATGTAAAAGACATCGATCACTTGTGCCATCAGCGCAATGCGCGAGTAGACGGGGATTTGCGCTCCTGACAGCCCTAACGGCTTGCCTCCGCCATCCCAATGCTCGTCTAGATTTTTTATGCCTTCGGCAACCTGCTCGGAGAAGCGCATCTTCCGCGCAATGTCCGCCCCCCGATGACAGCGCGTCTCGATAAGTTCGCGAGCGATCTCGCCGCCGTTCTGGAAGATATTGACGATTGCGCGAAATCGCTCGGCAAGGCCGGCCTTCAGGCCGGTATGGCCCAGCACGAAGCGCAACGCCTGCGGCAAGCTGCCATCGATGAACTTGAAGTCCTGTTTAAAGGAAAGATCGTCGGTGAGATAAAGTTCGCAGATGCGCGCCGCATTGCTGCTACAGCCGAGATCCTTCATGAGCACTGCGTAATAGAGCTCGGTGAGTTCGTCCTCACTGAGACCAATTTCCTTGCCGACTTCGACACCGATGTAGCTGCATCGAACGCAATGGCCGGCCGGCTGACCTTCCGTAAGGTCAAGCGCGAGGCTGAGCGCACTTAAAAGTTCCGACAGCGTAATCTCACCAAGCGGCGAGGATCTCATGATCGTGGCTCCCGGCGGTGGCGACCCAGCGCGCAGCGGCCGGACCAAAACCTCACCAGATCATGAGAGGATTAACAGCGAGTGCAGTATTTCTACCTATGCCACATCCGATTTGGGTACTTAAACACCGCCTGCCTCACAGCATCCCCAGCGCCTGCATGTAGGTCTCCAGGATGGTCTCCTGTTCCTGGCGCTCGTCGGCGTCCTGCTTGCGCATGCGGATGATGGTGCGCAGCGCCTTGACGTCGAAACCATTGCCCTTGGCTTCGCCGTAGACGTCCTTGATGTCGTCGCTGATGGTCTTCTTCTCTTCCTCAAGCCGCTCGATGCGCTCGATGATGGCCTTGAGCTGACCCTTGGCGAAGCTATGCGCGGTATCGTCGTTGTCTTTCTCGGCGGGCATAGCCATCGGAGATACTCCTGAACTCTGTTTGGGGCTGAAGGGAGCGTGCGCGGCACGTCATTCAAATTTTACACTCAAGAGTGTAGCGAGCCCCGTCAAGGCGGAGCCGCGGTCATCCACAGCGACCCACAGGAGAAAGAATCTCACAAAGAGGGCGCGAATTTAACTTGCCTTGATATCCGCGAAACCTTCGATCAGTGACCGGCGTGGCTCTTCTTCAGGGCCGCCTGCTGCTCCGGCGTCGCCTCGCTTTGATAGGTCGCCTTCCAGGTCTCATAGGGCATGCCATAGACCGCCTCGCGGCTGTCATCCTTGCTGAGCGCCACGC
>JBOFFB010000462.1:0-4161 GCA_051648385.1 Allobosea sp. | reverse complement strand
CGAGCGGCGATTGGGCGATCTCGGTCACGAACAGGTCCCCGCCCCATTTGACGAAGAGCTTCGAGGGCACCTCGCGGTCTTCGTAGGCAGCAACCGGGGTCAGGAAGTCGCGCGGGTTGGCGAGGCAATTGGCCCCGATCGGGCCACGGTCCGGCAGCGAAAACGCCCCGCCATAATTCTCGCAGACATAGGCGCGAGCAGGCCCATTGATCAACTCGCAACGGAAGATGACGCCGCGCGGGATCAGGCAGATTTCGCCAGGCTCGATCTCGATTGTGCCGAATTCGGTGCAAAAACGCAGCGAGCCCTGCTGTGCAACGATGAGATACTCCCCATCGGAATTGAAGAAATATTCGTCCTCCATCGAGCGCGTCACCATCACGATGTGGGCCGCCATGCCGCTCTGGTTCTCGGCGTCGCCTGCGGTGGTGATGGTCTGCATGCCTTCGACGAAACTCAATGGCTTGGTCGGCAACGGTGACGGATCCCAGCGCATCTGGCCTAGCATCGGCTTGCGCTCGGCAGCATTTGGCGCAGAACGCATCAGGCCTGGGTCAATCGGCACAAACGACTGTGCATGCTTGACGCTCGGGTGAATGCGGTAGAGCCAGGAGCGTTCGTTCTTGCCCTGCGGCGCGGTGAAGGCAGAGCCCGAGAGCTGTTCGGCACAGAGCCCGTAGTTGCACTTCTGCGGCGAATTGCGCCCGACCGGCAAGGCCCCTTCCAACGCCTCGGTCTCGAAAGAGTTGCCGAAGCCGGACATGTAGCTGAGCTTGGCCTCGACCGTGGTCTTCGCGCCGCCGCTGGTGCCCTCAGCCTTGTCGCGTGTGATCGCAGGCGCGCCAATCCGTGATGAAACCTGATCCGCCATCGCATCCTCCTGAGACTGCCGGTATGGCCCAATCGCAGGAAAGTTGCAAGATGGTTGCAAATGTAACTTATATGGTCTTTGCGGGCGCAGCAAAGCAATCCCGTCTTGTTGCGCAGCTCTGGATCGCTTCGCTGCGATCGCGGTGACTGACCTTTATAACCCCATCTTGAGCACCAACGCTTCGATCTCAGCGGCTTGCGGCAGGCTCGGCTGTGCGCCGGGCCGCGTACAGGCGAGCGAGCCTGCCGCGATGCCGCGTTGCAGGGCGCTGGAAAACCCGAGACCCTTGTGCAGGCTGGCGGCGAAGGCACCGACGAAGGCGTCCCCCGCTGCAACCGTGTCAACGACACGCACCTCAGGCGCGGGCAGCGAGCGGCGCACCCCGCCGGACCAGCCGATGCAGCCTTCAGGGCCAAGAGTGGCAATGCATGCAATACCAAGTTCGCGGTCAACACGCGATGCGATCAGGTCGGGGTCACGTTCGTCCCAGTCACGCGAAACCGAAAACACCACGGCCTCGTGTTCGTTGACGATGAGCACATCCAGCAGGTCGATCAGGTCAGCGCTCACAGGGCCTGCGGGCGCGGCATTGAGAATGACGCGCGCGCCTCTGGTCTTGGCCACTTTCGCGACAGCGATGCATTCAGCCTCAGGTGTCTCACATTGCAGCAGCAGAATATCGCCCTTGGCCCAAACATGGCTTCCAAGGCCGGCGGCCCGGGCTCTGAGATTGGCCCCAGCGGTGACGATGATCTGGTTCTGGCCGCGCGCATCGACACCGATGAAGGCCGCGCCCGTGGGCAGGTCCGTCTGCTCGACACCGGCAAGGTCGACACCATCCTCGCGCAGCAGCGCCAGCGCCGCCTCTGCCGCCGCATCGTGCCCCACCGCACCGGCGACCTTGACGGGCGCGCCGGCACGGGCAGCGGCCAGCGCTTGATTGGCACCCTTGCCGCCGGGGAAGACCTGATAAGACGGACCGATCACCGTCTCGCCAGGCCCCGGCAGGCGCGGCACGACGGCGACGTGATCAAGGATGATCGAGGCGAAGACGACAATCATCGAACCAGCCTCAGATCACATCGTTGCGCCAAGTTGCCACGGCACGAACTCGGCGTCGCCGTAGCCCAGTTCCTCGGACTTCGAACGCTCGCCGGATGCTACCCTTAACAGGCAGTCGAAAATCTCCTGCCCCTTGGCTTCCAGCGTCACGCCGTCAAGGATGTCGCCGCAGTTGATGTCCATGTCGTCGAGCATGCGCCGATAGATGTCGGAGTTGGTCGCAAGCTTGATCGACGGGGTCGGCTTGCAGCCATAGGCCGAGCCGCGCCCGGTGGTGAAGGCGAGGATGTTGGCCCCGCCCGCAACCTGCCCGGTGGCCGACACTGGGTCATAGCCCGGCGTGTCCATGAAGACGAAGCCCTTGCCGGTGACAGGTTCGGCATATTTGTAGACGCCCGTGAGCGCCGTCGAGCCGCCCTTTGCGGCAGCGCCAAGGGACTTCTCAAGGATCGTGGTCAGCCCGCCGGCCTTGTTGCCGGGAGATGGATTGTTATCCATCGATTGGTTGTTGCGGGCGGTATACTCCTCCCACCACCTGATCACGCCAATCAGCTTTTCGCCGACCTCGCGGCTGACGGCGCGGCGGGTGAGCAGATGTTCCGCGCCATAGATCTCCGGTGTTTCGGACAGGATCGCGGTGCCGCCATGGGCGACGAGCAAGTCAACCGCGTGGCCGAGCGCCGGGTTGGCGGTGATACCGGAATAGCCGTCCGAGCCACCGCATTGCAGGGCCAGCATCAGTTCGGATGCGGGCGCAGTCTCGCGGCCTTTGCGGTTGGCAATTTCAAGCATGGTGCGCACGGCCTCCACGCCAGCTGCGACGGTCTTCTTTGTGCCGCCGACATCCTGGATCGTCATGGTGCGGAAGACATCGCTTTCGGAGAGCCCGTAAGCCTCTTTCATCTTGGCGATCTGGAAACCCTCGCAGCCGAGGCCGACCACAAGCACCGCAGCCCTGTTGGGGTTGCAGGCATAACCCCAGGTGGTGCGCTTCAGCACTTCGAAGGCCGGACCGGAATAGTCGATGCCGCAGCCGGTGCCGTGCGTCAGCGCGATCACGCCACCGACGTTCGGGTAGTCGCCAAGGATACCGGAGCGGCGCACCTCCTCGGCCATGAACTTGGCAACCGAGGCCGAGCAGTTTACCGACGTGAGGATGCCGACATAGTTGCGGGTGCCGAACTTACCATTGTCACGGCGAAAACCCTCGAAGGTGGCGCGCGCTTCTGGGGCGAGATACTGCGTTTCAGGCGCGGCGCTGGCGTGGGCATAGTCGAGTTCGACGCTGGCAAACAGACAATTGTGACTGTGGATATGCTGGCCGGGCGAAATCGCCTCCGCTGCATAGCCGATGACCTGGCCGTATTTGCGGATCGGCTCGCCCTTGGCGATGGCCGCGACCGCCATCTTGTGGCCGCGCGGGATGCGGGCCTGCGCTGCCACGCCACTGACGACCACGGCAGGATCGACCGGATCGACCGCCACCACGACATTGTCGAGACTGGACAGCTTCAGCACGCGTGGCGGGCCTTGGGGCGTGCCGGAAGGCGGCCTCGATATCAGGTTCATGGCAGTTTCCTCACCCTTTTGTATCTTGGCCCGTTTGCTGGGCTCATGGCATGGGCCAAGCCGTGGAGGGTTGGCGCAACGCGTCAACAACGTGACCGAGAATGAAACGAAGGCCAACAGGATTTTCATCAGTACGACGCATCATTTCCTCTCTCACCAGCAATCAGCTAGAACGAATCATGTGGCCTGGAGCTTTGCAGGCGTCCCGATTTCACCCCGTTTAATGATGGCTGACATGAGCGTAACACTCCACAAGGGCGATCTGCCCGCCGACTATCACGCCGGGCCCTTGCTCGCGGTCGACACGGAAACGCTGGGCCTCAACCCGCACCGGGACAGGCTTTGCGTGGTACAGCTTTCGCGCGGCGACGGCACCGCCGACATCGTCCAGATCCTCAAGGGTGCAGCGCCGCCACCAGTGCTGTGCCAGGTGATGGCAGACCCTGCCGTCGTGAAGATCTTTCATTACGCGCGCTTCGACATCGCGGCCATCAGCAATGCGTTTGGCGTGGTCACCGCGCCGGTCTACTGCACGAAGATCGCATCCAAGCTGGTGCGCACTTATACCGACCGTCATGGCCTCAAGGACCTGTCGCGCGAACTGCTCGGCATCGACATGTCGAAACAGCAGCAATCGTCGGATTGGGGCGCAGCCGAGC
>JBOFFB010000461.1:0-8862 GCA_051648385.1 Allobosea sp. | reverse complement strand
ACGTGGCGCTGGTGCTTGCAGTGGATATCTCGTTCTCGATGGATCTCGAGGAATTGGCCCTGCAACGCGCCGGCTATGTCGAGGCTTTGCGTTCGCCGGAGGTGCACAAGGCCATCGCCAATGGGGCCACGGGCCGCATAGGCCTCACCTTTTTCGAGTGGGCCGGGGTCAACATCCAGCATCACCTCATCCCGTGGACGGTGATCGATTCTCCTGCCGCAGCCGTGGCGTTCGCCGATGAACTTGAAAAACAGCCGACAAGGCGTGGCCAGCGCACCTCGGTGTCGGCGGCGATCGATTTTTCGGCGAGGCAACTCGACGACATTCCCTTCCGCGCATTGCGCCGGGTGATGGACATCTCCGGCGACGGGCCGAACAATTCCGGACGCCACGTGACGGTTGCGCGCGATGAGGCCTTGGGCAAAGGCATCTCGATCAATGGTCTGCCGATCATGCTCAAGCGGCCTGGCTATCTCGATATCAGCGGGCTCGACGTGTATTATGAAGACTGCGTGATTGGCGGACACGGCGCTTTCGTGATCTCGATCACTGAAAAACCCCAGTTCACCCAGACCATCAAGACCAAGCTGATCATGGAGATTTCGGATGCTCCGGCCGAGCCTGCACGGCTGATCATGCCAGCCCAGGCCCGCACCCCGCGCGTCTCGTGCACCGTCGGCGAGGACATGTGGCGCAATCGCATGGGCAATTGATGATCAGGTGCCCCGCGGCTTGGCGCGTGCTGTCGGCAGCGCCTGGGCCGGATCATCAGGCCAGACATGACGCGGATAGCGGCCCTTCATCTCGGACTTCACCGCCGCCCATGACCCTCGCCAGAAGCCCGGAAGATCGCGCGTGACCTGAATTGGCCTGTGCGCCGGGGATAGCAATTCCAGTACCAACGGCACCCGCCCTCCCGCCAATGCCGGATGTGCCTTGAGACCAAACAGCTCCTGCACCCGGATCGAGATCGTCGGGCCAGCCTCCGCCTCGTAGTCAACCGCTGCCTGATTGCCAGTTGGCGCGGTGAAGTGGCTTGGCGCTTCGGTGTCGAGCCGCCTGCGCATGTCCCATGGCAGCAATCCGTCCAGTGCCGAAGCCAGATCGTCCGACGTGATCGCGCCGACGCTGCCTCGTCCGACAATGTGCGGTGCCAGCCAGCCTGTCGTGGTCAAGGCCAGTGCGGTGTCAGACAGGTCGGGCCAGTCCTCCCCTTCGGCCTTGCGCAGGAAGGCAACACGCCCGCGCAAGCTCAGCTGTGCCCGCGTCCACGGCAGTGTCTCGATCCCGATCCCGGCGACACCGTGTGCCAGTATGGCAGAAGCGGAGACGTTTGCCTCGACAGGCATGGTGCGCTCACTGAGCAAGATGGCACCAAGCCGCCGTACGATCCGTCGGCGCAAGGCGCGGGATGCCGGATCAAACACGGTTTCATCCGCCTGTGTCGTGCTGATGTCTGCAAGCTCGCGTTCATCGAGCACGGTCGCACTCAGGATGCGAGCCGCAGCCGCACTTCCCGACATTTCGGCGACGACCAGCCATTCTGCTTTCGCCAGCCGTTCATGGGGTTGAAGCTCTGCACCGCGCCCGTTGGCAAGCAGGTAGGCCCCGGGCCGTCCACGGGCGCGGGCGATCCGTTCGGGGTAGGCCAGCGCGAGCAGGGCACCGGGGCCTATCGCGGCAGTGTCTTTCGATCTGCCGGCCTTCTCGGCCCAGCCTCGTGCCAACCTTCGCATGTCATCGGTCCGGCCGCCGCGCTCACGCCGGAAGCGCTCAAGGCGTTCGGCCAGATCCGCGCTGTCGCCGCCAAGGCCGCGCTCGACCAGCACGGCGGCAAGCTCCGCGGCTGCGAGGCCAGCGCCCTGCCGCGCCGCTTCGAGCACCATGCGTGCCAGCCTTGGCGGCAATGGCAGTTCGCGCAGCCGCTTGCCGGATGGTGTCATGCGTCCATCCACATCGAGTGCGTCAAGATCGCGCAGCAACTTGCCGGCCTCGATCAGTGCAGGAAGCGGCGGTGGATCGAGAAATCTCAGGCTGCGCGGGTCGGTCACGCCCCATGCCGCGCAATCGAGCAGCATTGGTGCCAGATCGGCGCTGAGAATCTCAGGCGTGGCGAAGGCTGGCAGCGCGCCGTTTCCGGCCTCCTCCCACAGTCTGATGCAGACGCCGGGCTCGGTGCGGCCCGCCCGGCCCCTGCGTTGGTCAACAGCGGCCCGCGAAGCCCTGACGGTCGCCAGCCGCGTCACCCCCACGTCGGGCTCGTAGATCGGCACGCGGGCCAGCCCAGCATCGATCACGACGCGCACGCCTTCAATCGTCAAAGAGGTTTCGGCGATCGACGTCGCCAGCACGATCTTGCGGCGGCCCGCTGCGGCAGGCTTCACCGCCAGATCCTGTGCCGCCATCTCCAGCGCGCCATACAGGGGTACGATATCGATGTTATTGTCAGAAATTCTCAGTTTCAGACGCTCTTGCGTACGGATGATTTCGCCTTGCCCAGGCAGGAAAACCAGTAGCGAGCCGGTTTCGTCTCCGATGGCACCAAGGCACGCGCTGGTGACCTCATCTTCGAGTCGCGCGCGTGAATCGCGACCAATATAGCGCGTCTCGACAGCAAAAGCCCGGCCTTGGCTTTCGATCACAGGGGCATCGCCCATCATCCCGCTGACGCGCGCCCCATCCAGCGTCGCGGACATGACGATGATCCTGAGATCGTTCCTCAATCCTGCCTGCGTATCGAGGGCCAGCGCCAAGCCGAGATCAGCATCCAGCGAACGTTCATGAAATTCATCGAACAGGATACCTGCCACATCATCAAGCATCGGATCATCAAGGATCATCCTGGCGAAGACACCCTCGGTGACAACCTCGATCCTGGTGCGGGCACTGACTTTCGAGCCAAGCCGAACGCGCAGCCCCACAGTCTCGCCGACCTGTTCGCCAAGCGTCATGGCCATGCGCGCCGCCGCACCGCGCGCCGCCAGCCTGCGCGGCTCCAGCATGATCAGCTTGCGTCTATGGGCCCAGGGCTCGTCCAGCAGCGCCAACGGCACGCGGGTGGTCTTGCCCGCACCGGGTGGCGCGATCACAACCGCATTTGAGCCAGCCGACAAGGCTGCGATCAGGCCCGGCAGTGCCTCGTCGATTGGCAATGGCGTGTCAAAGCTGCGCATTGTGGCCCATCTGCCCGCCCATGTGAGCGGATGCAAGCCCGGGAGCGCTCAAGCCGCCAGAGGCAGCCCGATATCGAGACGTTGCAGCTTGATCTTGCCGCCGCGCGCCACCACCGATGTGTTCGCAGGCACAGCTTGCCAGCAGTCGCGGCGCTCATCCACCGGCTCTGATGCCACCACCATATGGTCCGGTTGTTCGCAATAATAAAGCGTTGGTGGCTTGGCATCGGACGACCAGCGGAAAGCGTAGATCGTCTCGCCATCCGAGAGGCTGGCGGCGAAGCGCAGCGGCTCCTTGATGCCATGATCCGACATCAGCGCCGTGGCGTCCGCCAGAGCACTGCTCATGGCTGCGACGGGTTCAGCACCGTCCTCGATCCGGGCCAACGCGATCAGGAAAAGCGCTTCTGAATCGGTCGTGCCGGTGCGGGTGGCATAGAGCGCATCGGGGATCAGCGCTTCCAGTTTGCGCTTGATCTGGGCATAGCCGCCGATCTGGCCGTTATGCATGAACATCCAGCGGTCATGGGCAAAAGGGTGACAGTTGGCGCGTGTCGAGGCTGTGCCCGTGGCAGCGCGAACGTGGGCAAAGAACAATGATGAACGCACCTGCCGAGCAATCGACAGCAGGTTTTCATCAGACCAGGCTGGCCTGATTTCCCGATAGAGGCCGGGCTCCAGCCTGTCGCCGTACCAGCCGAGGCCAAATCCGTCGCCATTGGTGCCGGTCTTCGCTTCCGTTGCATGGATCGACTGGTGCACCAGCGAATGACATGGCGAGGAAACGAACTGTTCCAGAAACACCGGAACGCCCTGATAGGCGAGGAAACGACACATCGGACAGCCCCTGCTGCAATCACCACAACATCGCAGAACGTCATGATGGGTCAAAGACGATGAATAGCCGGTGAAGATGAGCGAACATATCGGGTTGGAACATTGCGTCCTTGCAGAACCGGTGCCCACCTCTGCGCACAATGCCCTGCCGGCGAGATGCCTTGATCAGCTGTCACACTTGAAATCGAGTTTTGTGGTCTTGCGCGAGCGCCCCAGCCTGACATCGACCTCGAGCGCGCCGCAGGTGGCGTTCTCAAGCAGGAATGCCTTGTAGCTCTTGCCGTCGTCGCCGAACTGAAAGCCGCCATAGGCCCGCTTGAGCAAGGTGCGTGGCCCGGTCTTGGCGGTCTGGGTCACCGTGACCGAGGCGAGGTCGCGGGCGATCTTGTCCGAAGATTTGGTGTTCTTCGGGCCTGTAAAAGCCAGGATCACCAGCACTGCCTCTGCCGGCTCACCAGCGTCGCCGCCCCCAGCGGGCGTGTTGACGAAGCTCTTTTTTGTCCCGGCGATGTTTTCCGACAGCGTGCCAGAGCGCTCCTTGAACAATTGCAGCCTGATTTCATCGACAGCAACCTGTGCAGATGCAGCGGAGACAGACAATCCAAGCAAAAACCCTGTGACGACAAGATGACGATACATCATATCAGCTTTCCAAACGTCAGATAGGCAGCACGTCAGGTGTTGAATGCTTGCCGACGACAGTCCATGCCTTAGCCTTGTGACAATTGCTAGATCGATATTGAACTAAAACGTCGTGGGACGGTGAAAGTCACTTGCACACTGCCCACAACTGAACGGATGGCGGATAACACGGTATTTCGCCGGCACGCTGTTCCCTCTCGCAGAATCCTGATTTATCTGGATGAGGCAGGAGTGCGCGCCACATCATCTCCGTCTGTCCGGAGGTTCCCTTGCGCCTTCGGGAGGGCTGATCATGTTTGCAAAGCTGATGCTGGCGCTGTGCGCTGCGGCGATAGCCCTCATGCCCGAGCCTGCGCTGGCCGCTGCCGCCATCGACGGGCGCGGCATGTCGCTGCTCTGGGTGCTGCCGTTCTGCGGCCTGCTGCTGTGCATCGCCACCGGCCCGCTGCTGTTTCACCATACCTGGGAGCATCACTACGGCAAGATTTCGGCCTTCTGGGCGGCGATGGTGATCATCCCGCTCTATCTCAGCTTCGATGCGTCCGCCGCCACCAAGGGCATCGCCTTTGCCATGCTGCTGGAATACGTGCCGTTCATCATCCTGCTGTTCGCGCTTTACACCGTGGCAGGCGGCATTTTCGTGCGCGGCAACATCCATGGCTCGCCGCTGACCAACACCGGCATTCTGGCCATCGGCACGATTCTCGCCAGCTTCGTCGGCACCACGGGCGCGTCGATGGTGCTGATCAGGCCCATCATCCGCGCCAATGACAACCGCGCCCACAATGTGCACGTGGTGGTGTTCTTCATCTTCCTCGTCTCGAATGTCGGCGGCGCGCTGACGCCGCTGGGCGATCCGCCGCTCTTCGTCGGCTTCCTGAAAGGCATCAGCTTTTTCTGGACCACGACCAACCTGTTCACCGAGACCGTGCTGGTGGCGGGCATCCTGCTGGCGCTGTTCTATGCGCTCGACAGCTATCTCTACAGAAAGGAAGGCGTAATCGAGCCCGACCGCACGCCGGATTCGCAAGTCCGCGTGCTTGGCCTGGAGAGCCTCGTCTTCGTCGCCATCATCATCGCCGCCGTGCTGATGCGCGCCGAGTGGAAGCCGGGCATCAGCTACAAGGTGCTGGGTGTTGACCTCGCGTTGCAGGACATCGTCTCGAACCTTGTGATGCTGGGCGCGGCCTTCGGATCGCTCAAGTTCGCGAAAAAGGAATACCGCGAGGCCAACGGCTTCAACTGGGGTCCGATCATGGAGGTGGCCAAGCTCTTCGCCGGCATCTTCGTCAGCATCGTGCCGGTGCTGGCCATCCTGGCGGCTGGCAAGACGGGTGCCGCCGCCCCGCTGGTGGCGCTGGTCACCAATCCCGATGGCAGCCCCAACAACGCCATGTATTTCTGGCTGACGGGCATCCTCTCGTCCTTCCTCGACAATGCCCCGACCTATCTCGTGTTCTTCGAGCTGGCTGGCGGCAACCCGCAGGAACTGATGGGCAAACTTGCGCTGACGCTGGCCGCGATCTCCACCGGCGCGGTCTACATGGGCGCCAACACCTACATCGGCAACGCCCCGAACTTCATGGTCTACGCCATCGCGAAAGACATGGGCGTCAAGATGCCCAGCTTCTTCGGCTACATGCTGTGGAGCGGCGCGATCCTGATCCCGATTTTCGTGCTGGTGACGGTTGTGTTTTTCGGGTGAGGGTGATGGGCGGAAACATAGGTTCGCCAAATCCGTCACCTGATTATGTCAAAGCCAAATGCGGCTAGCTATACCCTTTGCGAGGTGATTGAAATCACTCCAAGCATCCCTGACCGCCTGTGAATGGCTGCCTATCGCTCCATCAGCCGATGTCAGATGAAAGATCGGTTTCAATTTTTCCTGAGCCATCGGGGCTAAGCTTCGGTAGTGTTTAAGGCGCGCAAGGCAATTTTTATCCGCTAAATGCGACGAGAAATCTGACTCTCGGGGCTGCTTGAGAATGGTTTCGCGATAGGTAGACGGAATACGGACAGCCCATTTCTCATAGGCGCGCACTGGGCGTGACAGGCGTTCCATGTGCTGCAGAAGCACATATCCCTCAGGATGCATCCGACCGGGCGGCAAAGGAAAGTCAGGCGTGTCCCAGTTCCGGATCCTTTTGCTCCAGTCCTGACGCCAGACACCAAGTGTAGGTCCTAGATTCCTTAAACCTTGCAAGGAAAATAGGTCCGCAGCTAACGGGATAACAACATGGTCCGTCCCGATGAGTGCTGAGCGATTGATTGCACCAAGGTTGGGACCTACGTCCGCCAATACAATGTCAGCATTGTGTATGCGCGCAGCCGATTGGCCAACTTGCCAAAATGCAGTCAGTAGTCGGAATGGGCGATAAAGATTCTCTTGATTGGAGCCCATTGCCTCAGTCCAAGCAAAGGAAAGTTGATCTTCGAATCCGGCCAAAGCCAAATCACCAGGCACTAAAAACAGATTGCTTGAAATCTGTTGGGTTAATGGTTCCCTAATGTCACCTACTTTGGTTAGTGGCTGGACGCAATTATATATAGTTGTTGCATCTGTCGAACCGGATGGAAGTTCCCAGATTTTTTCCAGTATGTCTTCCGCAAGAAAAGCTGAAGTTAGGTTGGCTTGGGGATCCAAATCAATTGCAACGACCCTCTTGCCCATCTCCGCAAACATCCAAGCCAGATGAAAAACCAACGATGTCTTACCAACTCCGCCTTTGTTATTGAAAAATGTGAGAACGGGTATGTATGACATCAAGTGGCTCGCACAATTGCAAGAACATTGGTGGGCTGAACTTCAAATTCTAGTGGTGGGTTGCCATTTTTTGCTAGCGAACGCTTTGCTTCGGCGATGCCGAAGCCAAAGCGCTGAACAAATCCCAATACCTTCAAGACGCTGGCAATTATCGGGTTACGGTAATCGCTGATACCTGGTCGCCCGAAATTTTCCACGGTCACCGCGCCATAAGGTCCGCCTGGATTGCCGATCTCAATACGATCATTAAACCAATAGACACGCACTGGGGCATTGGTACCGTCATAGCTGCGGTGCATGATTGCATTCCGAACGAGTTGTTGAAGCGCGCTTAGAGGATATGCAAATGCCCTTAACTCGATTGTGGTGCCGGATGTGAAATCGACCGATACCGAAAGGTGAGCCTTGAGTTTTTCATCAAGCCGACGGAGCATAGTGTCGAGATTTCCGTCGATCTCTTGCTCATCGGTGACCGGGTCGCCAATTTCACGCCCGTTGATCCGCAGAAACTGAATGTAGAAGGAAGGAATCCAAGTCCGTGGGCTGCTCCCAAGTGTCATTAGCCCTACGACTGTTGGAGATGGCTCCTCGACCGAGGCAATCATGCCTAGTGATGCGAGCCGTTCCTCGAAACTACGACCGTTTACCCCTAGCACATCGCGGGCTACTGCTTGAGGCAGATAATCGTTCTCGAAATAGTTTCTGTTGAATTCCGCAAGAGTTGCAGCCGATATCGGATGGGTGTCGAAAGAGCGATCCTTATGACGACGCTTCTCGCTGAGGATTCGCTCGTCTTGCGCTGATGCATGACCTCTGCGTGGCCCTGTGCGGATCCAGACGCGACCTTCCAGCCTCACGGGAGGCGCATCCGATGGCCACACGGTCACAACTGCCACGTCATGACCGCGCAGTGTCCGCTTTGCGACGGTCAAAGTCGGTGGCGGCGTTATTTTGCCGTCGGTTTTGATATCGGCCAACGTCAGCAAAAGTTGATCTGTGACAACAAAAGGCTCGCCGGTGGGAATACCGTCATCCTTCAGGCCTACAAAAAGCACACCCGGGGCACTGTGATTGGGCAAGTCGTTTGCAAAGGCGCAGACTGCCTGTCGTCCCTTGTCGGGCGCACTGCCACTCCAAGTCTCTTTTCGTTCTGCGCGATCACTCTCGAGATCATCGATCAGCGCGATCAATTCCTCATCCTTGAGCGGCGTCATCGAAGTTTCTTTCTGTCGCACGGCAGCGATATCCCATCCAGCCCCAACAAAATGCTTATCTTACAACGGCTTCTACCGCAAACTCGTTGAGCCTATGCTGATCAAGGATCGCGCAGGGCGTCATTCAACAAGCTAACAGGCAACCACGTTTTCGCGCAAAACAACGAGTGGAATGGATGACAGCACCCCCTACACTTCCTTGTCAGGGGAAGGGCAACGTGCCCCCCCCCCC
>JBOFFB010000460.1:0-1653 GCA_051648385.1 Allobosea sp. | reverse complement strand
TTTGGACCAGATTCGGTGCCGGAAGACGCAAAGCCCGAGTGATTGTCGAGCCATGGTGCATTGTTGCGGTGCACAAGTGTCCGTCGTCAGAACATTCGCGCAGATCGCGGCTTGGATTAGAGGAGTGTCGGCCTCGTCTTTGGGTTGATGTTATGCGGCGAGCTTGCGGTGCTGCAAGCGCCGATGTTTGAGGGTCTGCCGTTTGATCCTTTCGCGCTGTTGGATGATGGCTTCAGACCTGCCGAAGTAGGCGTCGGCGGGCGTCACGTTGTTCAGGCTTTCGTGGTAGCGCTGGTGATTGTAGTAATCGACGAACGCTTCGATCTGGCATTCGAGGTCGCCGGGCAGGAAGTAGTTCTCGAGCAGGATGCGGTTCTTGAGAGTCTGGTGCCAGCGCTCGATCTTGCCCTGCGTCTGGGGATGGAACGGAGCGCCACGCACATGGCTCATGTGCTGCGCTTCGATATAGTCTGCCAGATCACTGGCGATGTAACTTGGGCCATTGTCGCTGAGCAGGCGCGGCTTGTGCCGGACATGAGCCTGGTCGCAACCTGAAGCGGCCAGCGCCATATCCAGCGTATCGGTGACATCCTCAGCCCGCATGGTGCTGCACAGCTTCCAGCTGATGATGTAACGCGAGTAGTCGTCGAGCACCGTGGACAGATACATCCAGCCCCAGCCGATGATCTTGAAGTAGGTGAAGTCGGTCTGCCACATCTCGTTCGGGCGAGTGGTCCTGGTGTGGAACGCATCGGCGGCCTTGATCACCACATAGGCCGGGCTAGTGATCAGATCATGGGCCTTGAGCAGGCGGTAAACCGTGGCCTCCGACACGAAGTAGAGCTTCTCGTCGGTGAACCGCACCGCCAGTTCGCGCGGCGAGAGCTCGGACTGATCCAATGCCAGTTCGATGATCTGATCATGGATCTCAGCCGGTATCCGGTTCCACACTCGGCTCGGTGCCGATGGCCGGTCTTCCAGCGCTTCCGGGCCGCCAACGAGGTAGCGATCATACCAGCGGCAGAAGGTCCGGCGTGGGATGCCCAGATGTTCAAGCGTGCGACGCGCTGGCAGGTGTGACTGCTCGACGATCGCGATGATCTCGAGCTTCTCTGATGCAGGATATCTCATTCGTCGTCGCCCCCATCCGCGATCATGCTTTTTTTAAGCAGACGGTTCTCGAGCGTCAGGTCGGCAACGCATTCTTTCAAAGCGCTGGCCTCTCGGCGCAGATCCTTCACTTCGTCGGTAGTGGCGGCACGGGCGGTGTCGCCTGCCAAGCGGCGCTTGCCAGCCTCCATGAACTCTTTCGACCAAGTGTAATACAGGCTCTGGGCTATGCCTTCCTTGCGGCACAGCTCGGCTATGCTGTCGTCCCCGCGTAGGCCATCGAGCACAATCCGGATCTTGTCTTCCGCGGAGAAATGCCGCCGGGTTGCCCGGCGGATATCCTTCACCACCTGCTCTGCAGGCCTCTTCGCATTCGTCGTTTTGGGTCGCATCGTCGTTCCTTCGTCAATGCGACGAGACCAAAACTCTCCTTAAGTCACAACTCCAAATCTGGGCCATAGGTGCTGACGGGGAACAGGCTTCGAAGAAGGATCGCGTGCAGATTTAATGGCCATATCTGCCTCATCCGAAGTGAAAGGTATT
>JBOFFB010000459.1:0-2557 GCA_051648385.1 Allobosea sp. | reverse complement strand
TCGGCATCGCGGCGGCAGCCATCACCTGTGAAGTAGGTGTTGGGGTAGGTGGCGAAATAGGTTTCCATGAACCGGGCATGGTCACCGTAGACCGTGCGCATCTGGCCCGGCCATGAGTCCGTGATCACGAGGTTGCCTTCGCAGGCACCACTCTGAACCTTGCCCTCGGCATCGACGATGGCGGGCTTGATGCCGAAGAAGGGCTTGGTGGCCGAGCCCGGCTTCTGGCCGATGGCGCCGGGCAGCGGCGTGATCAGGATGCCGCCGGTCTCGGTCTGCCACCAGGTATCGACGATGGGGCAGCGGCCATCACCAACCACGCGGTGATACCATTCCCAGGCTTCCGGGTTGATCGGCTCGCCGACCGAACCCAGCAGGCGCAGGCTGGTGCGCTTGGTGCGCTTCACCGGCTCCTCGCCAGCGCCCATCAACGAGCGGATCGCGGTCGGGGCGGTGTAGAAGATGTTGACCTTGTGCTTGTCGACCACATCCCAGAAGCGCGAGATCGACGGATAAGTCGGGATGCCCTCGAACATCAACGTGGTCGCGCCGTTCGCCAGCGGGCCATAGACGATGTAGCTGTGGCCAGTGACCCAACCCACGTCTGCGGTACACCAATAGACGTCGCCTTCGTGGTAATCGAAGACATACTGGTGTGTCATCGAGGCGTAGACAAGATAGCCTGCAGTTGTGTGCAATACGCCCTTGGGCCGGCCGGTCGAGCCGGAGGTGTAGAGAATGAATAGCGGGTCTTCCGCCTTCATCTCCGCTGGCGGGCAATGCGCCGTGACCTTGGAAGCCTCCTCGTGGTACCAGACGTCGCGGCCATGATGCATGGCGATATCACCGCCGGTGTGTTTGACCACGATGACCTTCTTGATGCCGCCCTTGACCTTCGGGTCGGCGACATCGACGTTCTTTTTCAGGTGCACCGGCTTGCCGCCGCGCAGGCCCTCGTCGGCAGTGATCACGACCTTGGAGTCGCAATCCTCGATGCGGTTTGACAGCGAATCCGGCGAGAAGCCGCCGAAGACGATGGAATGGACGGCACCGATGCGGGCGCAGGCCAGCATCGCATAGGCCGCTTCCGGGATCATCGGCATGTAGATGGTGACAGAGTCACCTTTCTTGACGCCGTGCAGCTTCAGCACATTGGCGAAGCGGCAAACATGTTCATGGAGTTCACGATAGGTGATGTTCTTCGAGACACCCGGATCGTCGCCCTCCCAGATGATTGCGGTCTGGTCGGCGCGCTTTGCGAGATGCCGGTCGATGCAGTTGTACGAAACGTTGGTGATGCCGTCCTCATACCAGGCAATCTTCACCTTGCCAGGCTTGTAGCAGACGTTCTTGACCTTGGTATAAGGTTTGAACCAGTCGATGCGCTTGCCGTGTTCGCCCCAGAAGGCATCCGAATCATTGACCGAAGCGGCATACATCGCCTGATAGCCAGCCTCGTCGACATGGGCTTTGCTGGCCCACTCCCGCGATACGGGATAGATCTTGTCGGTCATGTTTCATCCCTCGACGTGGTTCAACCCTGAACACGGGCCGCATCCGACCAGTTTTGGGGTGATCCAAGCTGGGGCACAGCATTCTCTCGTGATGGCAGATGGCTATACGGAAGCATGCCCCCGGGCAAGAGTGCGACGCATCGGACTTTTGGTGCGCGACTTTGGAATCATGCGGGTATGACAGGTGGCAGTCCCAGAGACCGCCATGATCGTGCCATGATCCGGATCCAGTTAATGACGTTTGGTCATACATCGGTCGCGCTCGGGAGGCGACATGCCCAAGAACATCATTTTTCTGTCGGATGGCACCGGCAACAACAAGGATTTCGGCACACCGACCAATGTTGCACGACTGTTCGGGCGTTGCCTCAATCAGCTCGATGATGACGAAGCCGGGCGGCCTGTCGCGCAGATCGCTGCCTATGATCGGGGCATCGGAGCATTTCCCACCGACTGGCTCGCACAGGCGACAGGCATGGGCATCTCGGACAACATCAAAGACGGTTACATGTTCCTCGCACGCCACTATGAGCCGGGCGACCGCATCTTCCTGTTTGGTTTCAGCCGCGGGGCTTACACCGTTCGCAGCATCGGCGGCATGCTCGGCATCGTCGGGTTGCCGAGGCGCATGCAGGCCAATGGCACGGATATCCGGCGAAATCCAAAGGCGCTGAACGATCTCGTGACCTGGGCCTACAAGATCTACAAGATGATGCCCAACCCCCTGCCCAACGGTGCGCAACCCTTGCCGGGCTCACGCGAACATGGAGCGGCGGAGTTCATTGGCCTGCAGGGCTGGGCCGAGCATGCCGCGCCCGAGATGCGCGCGCCTTATCTGATCGGGGTCTGGGACACGGTCAGGTCACTCGGCATTCCGCTCGGCTTCACCGATCTGGAGGTGCCGGGCTTCAGCCACCGCTTTCACAACCACGATCTCAATCGTCATGTGGCTCACGCCTATCATGCGCTGGCGATCGACGAAGAACGTCTGCAGTTTCTGCCAACGATCTGGAATGAGCCGACGGCTGCCCAGAAGCATGCGG
>JBOFFB010000458.1:0-2488 GCA_051648385.1 Allobosea sp. | reverse complement strand
CGAAACACGCGCAAGGCGATCTCGCCACGGTTGGCGACGAGGATGGATGGCAGGGTGACGGCGATGTTGGTCATGGAAAGGTTATAGCGCGAAATTTCGCGCTGTCGCGAGGTGTGGATGCACGCGCGTTGTGCGGCCTTGCATCATCGCAAACACCACCTTGCACGCCCGCACTGCTGCACACGCGATGGTGTTTTGGCTGATATCCCGACAAGTACGTATATGATCACGCGCCCGGGAGGCGTGACAACACGGAGAATTTCCAATGTCCATTTCACGCCGCACCGCGTTGATGACCGCTGCAGCCGCAATTGCTGCGCCTGCCATGAACATGTCGCCCGCAAAGGCTGCCGCACCGATGGCGGGCACACAGGCACCTGGCTTTTACCGTTTCAAGATCGGTGACTACGAGATCACCGCGCTGAACGACGGCCAGGTCAACCGTGAGATCAACGCCACGCTGTTTCCGAACGCGCCACTTGAAGAGGTCAACCGCCTCATGGAAGCGCAGTTCATTCCGACCAAGCCAGCTGTCTCGCCATTCAATACGATGGTCGTCAACACCGGTTCGAAACTGATCTTGATCGATGCCGGGTTCAACAACAACGGTGCGCCGACCACCGGGCGCATGGCCGCGAACATGGCGGCAGCAGGCATCCAGGCCTCGCAGATCGACACGGTTCTGATCAGCCATTTCCACCCCGACCACATCAACGGCCTGCGCAGCAAGGAAGGCGCGCTGGTTTATCCAAATGCCGAAATCGTGGTGCCGACGCGCGATGTCGCGCACTACATGGACGACGCCAAGATGGCTGCGGTTCCCGAAGCAGCACGTGGAGCGTTCCTGGTCTCCCGCCGGGTGCTGGGGCCGAACCTGAAGGACGTGAAGCAAGCCGAGTGGGGCAAGGAGTGGGCCAGCGGCATTACCGCAATCCAGTCCGATGGCCACACGCCAGGCCACACCTCGTTCGTGATTTCGTCGGGCTCGAAGACGCTGATGGTCGTTGGCGATGCTGTCAATGATCCGCGCATCTTCGGACGCCAGCCGGAATGGCATCTCGGCTTCGATCTTGATCGGGCGTTGGCCGTCGCAACCCGCAAAAAGCTGCTCGACATGGCCGCCGCCGACAAGATGCAGACCAGTTTCTATCATGCGGCATTTCCGGCGACTGGCTTCATCGCCAAGAATGGTGCGGCCTATGATTGGTTCCCGGTGTCGTTCTCGTCGGTGATGTGAGTTTTTCGGGTTGCAATCGCCGTCATTCCGGGGCCGCCGACAGGCGGAGTCCGGAACCCATCAGGTGAGAAACCCTTCGTGCTGATGGGTTCCGGGCTCGTGCTCTGCACGCCCCGGAATGACACTGTTTTGTGATCAAGCAAAACCCAGCCTTGACGCTTCGCGCCCGTCCCCTTTCAATCGCGCCCCAAATGCGCGCTTGAAAGGCCTTCCCCATGATCCCCAATCTCCAGATCGACCCGGCCCGCCTATGGGACACGCTGATGGAGACGGCCAAGATCGGCGGCACCGCCAAGGGCGGCATCAAGCGGCTGACCTTGTCTGACGACGACAAGCGCGTGCGGGACTGGTTCAAAGCCACCTGCGAAGGCCTTGGTTGCAGTGTGCATGTCGACGAGGTGGGCAACATGTTCGCCGTTAGGCCGGGCCGAAACAGCGCGCTTTTGCCGATCGCCATGGGCTCGCATCTCGACACGCAGCCGACTGGTGGCAAGTTTGATGGCGTGCTCGGCGTTCTTGGCGCAGTTGAAGCCATGCGGGCCATGGTCGCTGCCGGGTACGAGACCAACGCCCCCATCGCAATCGCCAACTGGACCAACGAGGAAGGCTCACGCTATGCGCCTGCCATGCTGTGCTCAGGCGTTTATGCCGGGGTTTTCACCCCTGAATTCGCCTGGAGCCGCGAGGACCGCAACGGGGTAACGCTTGGCACGGCACTCGACGCCATCGGCTATCGCGGCGCGGAGAAAGTTGGCGTGCGGAAGTTCCAGGCGATGTTCGAGCTTCACATCGAGCAAGGCCCAATCCTTGAAGACCAGGACACCATGATTGGCGTGGTGCAGGGCGTGCAGGGCATGCGCTGGTACGAGGTCAATGTGCAGGGGCAAGATGCACACACTGGCGCGACGCCAATGTACCTGCGCAAGAACGCGCTGCTTGGAACTGCCCGCATGATCGACCGGATCGACGCCATCGGCCACGCGCATCCCGGTGCGGTCGCGACCGTGGGCTTGATCGAGAACAAGCCCAACAGCCGCAATGTCATCCCCGGTGAAGTCTTCTTCACGGTCGACCTGCGCCATCCCGATGAGCGCGAGTTGCAGAAGATGGAAGATGCTTTCCGCATCGCGCTGCCGGAGGTGATGGAGCCGCTGAAGCTGACATGGCAGGAGAAGGGCATCTGGAACTCGCCCGCAGTGACGTTCGATGCGGCGCTGATCGATTGCGTGCGGGCCGGCGTGGCCAAATCGG
>JBOFFB010000457.1:0-2321 GCA_051648385.1 Allobosea sp. | reverse complement strand
TTGATCTGATCGTTTGCCTTGGGCCCATGGCTCGGCGGCGCAGGCGGCTTGCCGCCGGGCTTTTTACCCGTCGCCCTGGCCTTGTCCTCCCGCGCGGCCAGCACTGCGGCATGCTCGGCCTGTTCCCGCTCGAAACGCTCCTTCGCCCTGGCTTCGATTTTGCTCCGTGCCTCGGCAATCTTCTGCAGCCGCTCATCTCGGCGCGCCAGCTCATCGGGAATCGACATGCCATCGGGCACATCGGCCTGGT
Organism: Allobosea sp.; assembly: GCA_051648385.1. Lineage (GTDB taxonomy): Bacteria > Pseudomonadota > Alphaproteobacteria > Rhizobiales > Beijerinckiaceae > Allobosea. Next base: position 2,071 of record JBOFFB010000457.1, on the reverse strand, counting down.
CTGCCGCCTCCGCCTTGGCCATGAGTTCGGCCACCTCGGCTTTCAGCTGTGCCTCGATCTTGCCTGCATGCTCGTAAGACAGCGCACTGTGCCGGCTGGCGTTGGCGTGGATCTTCGTGCCGTCCAGCGCGACAGTGCCCAGCTTCAACAAGCCCAACTCCCGCGCCACAACCAGCACCTTGACGAACAGTCCCTCGATCTCCTTGAGAAAGCGCCGCCGGAACGCCGCGATGGTGTCGTGATCGGGATGCTCGTTCGCCGCAACAAACCGGAACGCCACCGAGTCGTAGCTTGCCCGCTCCATCTTGCGGCTCGAAAACACACCCGTCGAGTAGCCGTAAACCAGAATGCCGAGCAGCGTGCGTGGATGATACGCCGCCGAGCCCGAGCCGCGATAACTTCCGCTCATCGCACCGAGGTCGAGCCCCTCGATCACCTCCACCACAAACCGCGCCAGATGCTGCTCAGGAAGCCACTCGTCGATAGACGGCGGCAACAGAAAGCTGGTGCCGTCGCGAAGTTGGTTGGAATTGGGGTTGGCGTAGTCTCCGAGTTGTCCAAACTCGAATCATCCGGCGCTGAAAGGCCGGAAGGGAGACCACGCCATGACGAATGTTACCATGAAGACCGGAATTGCGCAGCCTGACGGTGGGGTTGCAGTTGATCTTTTCGACGACTGGTTTGATCCGATCGAGACCAGCCTGCGCGAACGGGTTCGCGGCTTTATCGAGCAAGTCATTGAAGCAGAACTGGATACCGCCCTTTGCCGCCCGCGATATGCTCGGCCTGCGGGGAGCGGGCCTGGTCACATCGGCCATCGCCACGGTCACCGCAGCCGCCAGCTGATGGGCACCTTTGGGTCGACCACAATCTCCGTACCCCGGGCTCGCCTCGATGCCGGTGACGGTCGGACCACCGAATGGGCGAGCACGTCCTTGCGGGCCTATCAGCGCCGCACCAAGGCTGCCGATGCCCTTATCGCCTCGACCTACCTGGCGGGGACCAACACCCGCCGCGTCCGCCGTGCGCTTGCGGCTGTCTTTGGTGGCGCGGTTGGCAAGGATACCGTCAGCCGGGTCTGGCGAAAGGTGAGGACCGATTGGGAAGCCTGGAACAAGCGGCCCTTGGCCAGCGAACCCATTGTCCGCCTCATTCTCGACGGCACCGTCGTGCGTGTCCGGCTCGACCGCAAGGCCACCTCGATTTCACTGCTTGTTGTCATTGGCATCCGCGAGGATGGACAAAAGGTCTTGCTGGCCATCAAGAACATGGCCGGCGAAAGCACCGAGGCCTGGCGGACGGTTCTCGACGATCTCATTACCCGGGGTCTCCGTCAGCCACAATTTCTCATCATCGATGGAGCGCCGGGTCTTGAGAGGGCAATTGCCGCCGTCTGGGACGGGGTTCCAGTCCAGCGCTGCACCGTTCACAAGCTCAGGAACCTGCTGGCCCACGCTCCCGAGCGGCTGCATGACGAGATCACTGCCGACTATACCGGCATGATCTACGCCGCCACCGCCAAGGAGGTCGAAGACCGGCGCAAAGCCTTCATCCGCAAGTGGCGGCTGCGCCATCGCGACGTCGCCACCAGCCTCGAGGAGGCCGGCAACCGCCTCTTCACCTTCACCAGGCTGCCACCAGGCCAATGGAAGAGTGCCAGAACCACCAACTGCATCGAGCGGCTCCACGAAGAGTTCAAGCGCCGCATCAAGACCCAGACCGTCCTGCCATCAGCCGACACCGCTGCCATGCTGTTCTGGGCGCTCATGGCATCCGGCCAGATCATCATGCGCAAGGTCGATGGATGGCAGACGCTCACAACCCAACCCCTCGAACAGGAGATTGACCTCGCCGCCTAATTCGATAACTTCACCCCATCGGAGATATCGCCACGGCGAATTTCAACACATCCTGATACGGCACCAGCCAAATTCTGCATAGCAAACGCTGGCCCCTCGCGAAACGCAATGCGGCATGAGTTGCGCAAGGCTCTGATCCAGGCGTCAGAGCAGGGGTCGGTCAACTTCAAGTTCGGCACTGTACCCGGCCTTCCACCGTTCGAGCCGGGAGA
>JBOFFB010000456.1:0-1856 GCA_051648385.1 Allobosea sp. | reverse complement strand
GCAGTGCAGGCGGGGGCCGCCATGCGTGAAATAGCGCTCCCGCTCCGTTGGCGGCAGGCGGCACTCCACTTAGAAGCCACCCTGCGCGAATTGACGGGGCAGGCGCCCGAACGTCTCGACCGGGCGACGATTGGCGGTTGCTATCCCTCGCGCCGCTGGGTCGCGGCGTGGCGAGTCAGTGTGGTCTTTTCTGACGGCGTGACGCGCCACATCGATGTCCTCGCAACGGCGGCGTTTCCGGCAGTCCCGGTCAGAACCGCGCTCGTCGATCATCCGGTTTTCATGACTTGGCCTCACGTCGAAAGCGACGGCGTTCTCTGCCTGCTGCCAAATCTGGCAGAGTACGATCCCGATGATCCTTCTGCCGTCGCTGCGAACCTGCTTCATCGCTCGATTCGACTTGTCGAAGAGCTGCTCGAAGGTTCTATCATCGAGCGGGATTTTCGCGAAGAATTTCTAACATATTGGGCTTACAAGGCGCACGTGAAAGGCTCGCACTTCTACAGCCTGGTGGCGCCTGCGCCACCGTCTAGGCTCGTGCAGGTGTGGCGAGGAAAGGGGTTGGAAGTGGTCGGCGAAGATACCCCGTCGCTTGAACGCTGGGTGCGCCGTCGATTCAGCGATACTGTGAGTGTCAAGACTGAGGACGCCGCCTTCATTTGGCTGGAAGATCCGCCGCTTCCTGCCGAATATCCCGAGACATCCTTAGATCTGCTGGCTTTGGCGGCTGCGGCTGGAGACGACGCACGGATGGTCATCGAGGACGTCGCAGTTCGCGAGCCCGAACACGTCGTCGCGGTGCTGGGAGCTATAGGTAGGGGCGGGCCCGCTTTGATCGGCGTCAAAGCACCGAACCCGAAACGTCTCAAAGGTCATGCGAGATCTGCCGCGGAGCCTCTATCCAAGGGTTTTCGTCGTGGCCAGACACCCAAGGAGGTCCTTCTCAGTCGCTTCTTCGGAGGTGGTTCCGTCGTCAGGACTTCGGTGCAGCGGGCGGACGCGAATTGGATTCATGGCCGAGATCGCGACCCTCGGACGAGGCGCTTGCTTGCGGCCATTGTGATCGTGGTTGGGTGTGGGTCGGTTGGCGCGCCGGTCGCACTCGCGCTGGCGCAAGCTGGCGTTGGACGGATTGTTCTGATCGACTACGATACGCTTAGCTGGCCGAATGTCGGCCGGCATCCCTTGGGCGCACCAGCGGTGGGCCGCAATAAGGCAGAGGCCTTGGCCGACCGGCTGCAAGCCGATTTTCCTCATCTTCAAATCGAGTATCGCACCTGTGACCTGCACCACCTGCTTGCCTCCGATCATGATCTTGCGACCGCGGCTGACTTGATCGTTTCGGCAACGGGTAGTTGGGCGGCCGATTCAGCGCTCAATCGCTGGCATGTAAATCAAGGAAGAGATAGACCAATCGTATATGGCTGGACGGAGGCGCATGCCTCCGCCGGGCACGGCGTTGCGATCACCCAGAGAAGCGGTTGCCTACAATGCCACGTAGGCCGAACAGGTGCACCGTCGTTCAAGGTAGTGGATTGGCCTGATGGAGCAGGCGCCAATCAAGAAGAGCCTGCGTGCGGTGCCCACTATCAGTTGTATGGTCCGATCGAGCTCGGCTTCATTACCGCGATGATCGCCGAGCTATCTCTCGATTGCTTGCTTGACTCGTCGATCGATTCCTTCAATCGAATATGGGTTGCGCCTCGGGAACGCATCGCCAAGCTTGGCGGCCATTTCAGCGAGCTCTGGCGATCAGAACACGGTGAGGGCGATACCGGGGGCAGGATCGTGGATAGACCATGGCCTCGGACCTATTGTGCTGCCTGCGAAGGCGCGGAGGCTCCTCGCTCCGTGCG